>JALYPB010000455.1 GCA_030856585.1 Gemmatimonadota bacterium
ATTTCTTACTTGGCCGAGGAGCACGGGCTGGCGCTGCTGGTCGATGCCACCTTTGCCAGTCCGGTCAACTTCAGGCCGCTCGAGCATGGCGCCGACGTCGTCATCACCAGCGCCACCAAATACCTCAACGGCCACAGTGACGTGATCGCCGGCGCCGTGGCCGGAACCGCCTCCTTCGTCGAGGAGGTGAACCGTCTCATGCGGCTCTGGGGCCAGGCCATCGACCCACACGCGGCCTGGCTGGTCGATCGCGGGATGCGCACGCTCGCCGTCCGGATGGAGCGGCACAACAGCAACGGCATGGCGGTGGCGCAGTGGGCCGAGCAGCATCCCGGGATCAGCAAGGTGCACTACCCCGGCCTGCCATCCCATCCGGATCACGCCCACGCCAAGTTGGTGCTCACCGGCTTCGGCGGAATGGTTGGCCTGGAGGTCAAGGGCGGAACCAAGGCCACCGAGCGCCTTCTGAAGCGGCTCAAGCTCGTCACCCACGCACCCAGCCTGGCCGGCGTGGAGACCCTGGTGTCGGAGCCGCGACTGACCTCTCATAAGGGCATCGGCGCGGATGGGCGGGCCAGGATCGGCATACCGGACGGCTTCCTCCGCCTCAGCTGCGGACTCGAGGACGCGGCGGACATAATCGGGGATTTGGAGCAGGGGCTGAAGTAGGGGCTATTGGCTATGGGCTATGGGCTGCTCCGTTTACCGTACAGCCCATAGCCCATAGCTCATAGCCTTCTTACTTTTCCAGCCGTGATCCGCTTTTCCAGCGTATACAAAGCCTATCCCAACGGTGCCATGGCCCTGAAGGACGTGACCTTCCACGTCTCCAAGGGCGAGTTCGTCTTCCTGACGGGCCACTCGGGTGCGGGCAAATCCACCATCATGAAGCTCCTGTTCGCCGAGCAGCGGCCGAGCGGCGGCGAGGTGCGGGTCTCCGGCTACAACGTCAGCACGGTCAAAGCGGATGACGTGCCCCGGCTCCGGCGCCGTCTGGGCGTGATATTCCAGGACTTTCGCCTGCTGGAGGATCGCACGGCGGAGGAGAACGTCGCGTTCGCGCTCGAAGTCACCGGAGCGCGCAGCGACACCATTGCGGCTCGGGTGATGCGGGTGCTGACCCAGGTGGGGCTCTCGGCCAAGAGCCGGGCCTATCCGCGCGAGCTGTCGGGTGGCGAGCAACAGCGGGTGGCAATCGCGCGCGCTCTGGTGAACGACCCGGCCATTCTGCTCGCCGACGAGCCGACCGGCAACCTCGACGAGCGGGCCACCCGGGGCGTGTTTCAGCTGCTGCGCGACATCAACAACGGTGGCACCGTGGTGGTGATGGCCACGCATGACCTCGACCTCGTGCGCCAGACCGTGTACCGAACCATCGAGATGCGCGATGGCAGCCTGGTCTACGACAGCGACGTGGACGAAGCGGCGGCGGAGGCCCAATGAAGCTCCTGAGCCGCGAGGCTCTGCTCTCGTTCCGGCGCGCGCCGCTGCTGTCGGTTCTCTCGGTTACGACCATCGCGTTCTCGCTCTTTACCGTCGGGCTCTTCGGCCTGGTTGCGGTCAACCTGCGCGAGGCGCTCCGCGGGATCGAGGAACGGGTGGAGATCGTAGCCTACATCCTCCGCGGTACCCCGGCCGAAACCATTGCTATCGCCACCCAGGACATCGCGGCCTTTCCCGAAGTCCGCGATGTGAGCTATGTGAGCGAGGAGGAAGCGCTCCGGCAGGCGCGAGCCGAGCTGGTCGAGTTCCGCGACGCGTATCGAGACCTCCAGGTGAACCCCCTCCCGGCATCGATCGAAGTGCGGATGAAGGACGGGCACCGCGACGCGGCGACCGTGACCCGGGTGGCCCAGCGCCTTCGGGGCTTCGGGTTCATTGACGACGTGCGCTTCGGCCGGGAGTGGGTTCAGAAGCTCGACTCGCTGCGGAACCTCACTGGCCTGGTCGGTCTGGTGATCGGGCTGGCCTTTGCAGCGGTTGCGGTGGTCATCATCGGAGTCACCATCCGCCTCACGATTCTGCAAAGGGCCCGCGAGATCTCGATCATGCGGCTGGTGGGGGCAACCAACTGGTTTATCCGCGGCCCGTTCCTGCTGGAAGGCGCGTTGAAGGGGCTGCTCGGCGGTCTGCTCTCGCTGGTCCTCTGCTATGCCGGCTATGTGCTCTTTCGCGACAACAGCGGCGGGACTCTCTCGGGCCTCATCTTCTTTCAGCCGCTGCAAATGGTGCTGATCATCGTTTTCGGTGTGCTGCTGGGACTGGCGGGCAGCCTGGTGAGCGTGGGGCGGCATCTTCGGCATGTTTGAGAAGGCGGAGAGGACGGAGAGGGCGGAAAAGTCTGCGTGTCTCCGTCCTCTCCGTCTGCTGTTAGTTGGACTGTTCCTTCTTGCCCGCTTCCCCGCTGCCCCGCTCGCCGGCTTCATCGTGTTTCTCGCGTCACCGATATCTGCGCATGCTCAGCAAACGCCGGATCTCGAGGATAGTCGTCGGCGACTAGAGGTAATCCGCGCGGAACGGGATCGCCTGGAGCAGCAGCAACGCAGGTTGCAGGGTCAGGTCCACGACGTCAACGACGAGCTGACCAACCTGGAGCGGCAGCGGGAATCGACCCACCGAATCGTCAACGAGATCGAGCGGCAGATCGGCGGGCTGGCCTCACAGCTCGACCGGTCGAGCGCGGAGCTGATTCTGGCGCAGGACAA
>JALYPB010000464.1 GCA_030856585.1 Gemmatimonadota bacterium
TCTTGCTGTGGCTGGCGGGACGGAGACCAATCCATGCGCTCAGGAGCGTCAGGCCGAGCGCACCGGCATCGGTCAGCATGTGACCGGCGTCGGCCAGGAGTGCGAGTGAGCCGCTGATCCAGCCACCCACCGCTTCCACGAACATGAAGGCGACAGTCAGGGCGAGCACTACACCCAGGCGGGGCAGCGGGGCAGCGGGGCGGTTCGATGCCAGCGACACACAGTCCGCACGCATGGTTCCAGCGGACGATGCTGGTGTGGTGGGAATGGGTCGACCAGTCATGACAGTAATTTAACCGGTGTCTACTGCCCCGCTGCCCCGCTATCCCGCTGTCCGTCTGTCCCGCTGCCCCGCTGCCCGACCCTCATCCTGACCGCCTCCGCATGCCCGAACAGTCCCTCCGATTCGGCCAGCGCGATGATCGCGTCGGCATCGCGCGCCAGCCGTTCCGGCGCATACCGGATGATGCTGGTTCGTTTGACGAAGTCGTAGACGCCGAGCGGCGAGGCATAGCGTGCGGTTCCGGCGGTGGGCAGGACGTGGCTGGGACCGGCGATGTAGTCGCCCACCGGCTCCGGCGTATCGTCGCCCAGGAAGATGGCTCCCGCGTTGCGGACTGCACCGGCAATCCGTTCGGCGCCCTCCGCCACGATCTGGAGATGCTCGGGCGCCCGCCGGTTTGCCACTTCGATAGCGTCCCGCATCGACCCGGCCATCACGATGAGGCCGTTCCGCTCCAGAGCCGCCCGGGCAATCCGGGACCGGGGGGCCCGGGCCAGGGCCCACTCCAGCGCGGACGGCAGCGCCGCGGCGATGTCGGGGTCGGTGGTGACGCACCAGCTGGTGGCATCCTCGTCGTGCTCGGCCTGGGCGATCATATCGGCTGCGATACGCTCGGGCCGGGCAGTCGAGTCGGCAATGATCAGCACCTCGGTGGGACCCGCGATCATGTCGATACCCACCCGGCCGACCACCTGCCGCTTGGCCTCAGCCACCCACCGGTTCCCGGGGCCCACGATCTTGTCCACCCTCGGGATGGTCCTGGTTCCGTAGGCCAGGGCGGCAATAGCCTGGGCCCCGCCGATCCGGAAGACCCGGGTTACCCCGGAGAGGGCACAGGCCGCCAACACCACGTCGGTGACCCCCTGCGGCGGCACCACCGCGATGATCTCCTGCACCCCGGCCACCAGGGCCGGGACCGCGTTCATCACCACGGTGGACGGATAGGAGGCCTTCCCGCCCGGCACGTAGAGGCCGACGCGATCCAGGGGCGACACCTTCATCCCGATCAGGCTGGCATCGTCCTCGAGGCGAAACCCGGTTTCCCGCTGGTGCTGGTGGTAGTCGCGCACCCGCTCGACCGAGAGGGCGAGGGCTTTCCTGAGGGCAGGCGCTATCCGGTCCAGGGCAGTCTGCCAGCTGGCGGAGTCGAGCTCCCAGGACGCCGGCTCCAGGTCCACCCCATCGAACTGGCGGGTGTACTCCCGGACCGCTTCGTCGTCCCGGGCGAGCACGTTCTCGAGGATATCGGTCACCGCCCGGCGGGTTTCCGGGTCGGCGCCCGCGATTCGGGGCAGGAATGGCTCGAGCGCCTCGAGAGGCGGAACAGTCAGGCGACGGATCAGGCGGCACCCTCGCTGGGCAGGCACTGGGCGACTAGACTTGGGACGTATGGAACCAGCAGAATCACCTCCGATAGTGCTCGGACTCCTAGCCGTGGTGGTGCTGGTCCTGGCCAACGCTTTCTTCGTCGCGGCCGAGTTCGCCCTGGTGGGTGCCAGACGGACCCGGCTCGACGAGATGGCACGAAGCGGTGACCGCAAAGCTAGGCTGGCGCGGCGCGCGGTACAATCGCTCGACCGGTACATCTCGGCCACCCAGCTCGGAATCACCCTGGCCTCGCTGGGCCTGGGCTGGATCGGAGAACCGGCATTAGCCGGGCTCATCCAGAATGGCTTCAGCTGGCTGCCCGGCTCCATGGCCACCATCGCCACGCACGGTGTCGCCTCGGCGATCGCCTTCATGATCATCACCGTGCTCCACATCATTCTGGGCGAGCTGGTCCCCAAGGCCATCTCCCTGCTCTATCCCGAGGTGGTCAGCACCTGGCTGGCCGCTCCGCTGATGGGCTTCGCCTGGATCATGGCCGGCCCGATTGCGGTCCTCAACGGTACCGCAAACCGGCTGCTCGGTATGCTGGGGATCGACCCGCCCGGCGATACCGAGCGGCTCCATTCCCCGGAAGAGATCCGGATGCTGGTGGAGCAGAGCACCGAAGGCGGAAGCCTGGAGGGGCAGGATGCCCGGCTGCTCGAGGGGGTATTCGAGTTCAGCGAGAAGACGGCCCAGGACGTCATGACGCCGCGCACCCAGATCGCAGCGCTGGGCTCGGATCTCAAGGTCGAGGATGCCGCGGACCAGGTGGCCGTCTACGGCCGCTCACGCTATCCGGTGTACACCGACTCGCTGGACGAGATCATCGGTGTGGTGCACGCGAAGGATATCCTGGCGGCATTGCGCGCCCGGCCGGGGCAGACCCTCCGCGTCATCATGCGCCCACCGCTCTTCGTGCCCGGTACCCGAGAGGTGGAGGACGTCCTGGCCGACATGAAGCGGCTCAAGACCCATCTGGCCATCGTGCTCGACGAGTACGGCGGGACCGCCGGACTGGTCACCATGGAGGATTTGCTGGAGGAGATCGTCGGACCGATCTACGACGAATACGATCCGCAGGACCGGGCCGCCCCCACCGATGGCGCTCCCCGGCTCGACGGCTCCATGACGATCTCGGAGTTCAACAGCCAGTTCGGAGCCGGCCTCGACGATACCGACTACACGACTATCGGCGGCTACATCTTCGGCCAGCTGGGGCGACTGCCCCGAACGGGCGACCGGGTGAGCGTGGGCCCATTCACCTTCGAGGTCGTCGAGATGGAGGGTCGGCGGGTGAAGACCATCCGTCTCCACTCGCCCAAGCCGGAAGAGGCGCCGGCGGCGAAGCCGGGCTGATCTCCTCCCCGCCCTGATGTTCCCCGCATCCATCGCCGCGATTCCTCCGGGCGCTCTCGACCTGACCGGCGAGGCGGTCCGGCGCCGCCGCGTGCTGCAGCGCGCCACCATGGGGGCGCTGGAGCAGGCCGGGTATGAGGAGCTGATTCCTCCCACGTTCGACTACGAGGACACCTTCGTTCGCGCCGGTGGGCCGGGCGTGGCGGAGCGGTTGGTGCGCTTCCCCGACCGGGACGGCCGAATCCTCGCGCTGCGCTACGACTTTACCGCCAGCATCGCACGAGTTGCCGCAACGACGTTTTCGGGAGCCAACCGGACCCTGCGGCTTTGCTATTCCGGAAAGGTGTTCCGGCAGGAGCCGGAGCGGGGCGGACGTCCTCGCGAGATGCTGCAGGTCGGCGCCGAGCTGCTGGGGCAGAGCGACCTGGCCGCGGACATCGAGATCGTCCGGCTCACTCTGACGCTGCTGGCCGCGGCGGGACTGAAGGACTTTCAGGTCAACCTGGGCCACGTCGGGGTGCTCGCCGCCGGACTCGCCGCGCTGGACGAGCCGCTCCGAGCTGACGTCCGGAGATGGATCGACCGGAAGGATCGGGGCAGCCTTCGAGGTGCGCTGGCCAGCCTGTCGGGTGACGCGTGCGCGCTGATGACTCTTCCGTTCGTCATCGGGCGCCGAGACGCCCTGGAAGAGGTTGCGCGGACGGCGCCGCAGGCCTCGAGGGCCGGACTGGAGCACCTCCTGGCGCTGGATGCTGCGCTCACTCCAGCAGAGCGGGCGCACATCGTCTACGATCTCGGTGAGGTGCGCGGCCTGGAGTACTACACCGGTATCCATTTCGAGCTCTATATCGCAGGAGCCGGGCGGGCCGCCGGGGCCGGCGGACGCTACGACGACCTGATGGGCCGCTTCGGCCGGCCGATGCCGGCCGTGGGCGTGGCGCTCGACCTCGACACCATCGTTGAGGTGGTGGTATGACCCGGCTCCGCATCGCCCTGGCCAAGGGACGCCTGTTCGAGCCGGCCGTGGCCCGGTTCCGCCAGGCCGGGGCCGAGCTCGCCGCCGATTCCGGGCGCAGGCTCCTCATCCCATCGAGTGACCCCTCCATCGAATTCCTGGTGGTGAAGCCGGGAGACGTTCCGGTCTACGTCGAGTCGGGCGCGGCCGATCTGGGCGTCACCGGCACCGATGTGCTGCGGGAGACCAACGCCGATGTGCTCGAGCCGCTGGAGCTCCAGTTCGGGTACTGCCGGCTGGTGGTGGCGGCTCCGGCTGACGTGCCGTACCCGGCGCTGCCCGGCGGCGTGACCGCGCGGGTTGCAACCAAGTACCCGCGGCTGGCGCAAGCCTACTTTGCCGCGGCGGGTAGGCCGGTGGACATCATCGAGGTGGGTGGATCGGTGGAAGTGGCGCCGCTGCTCAACCTGTCGCACTGGATCGTGGATCTGGTCGATACCGGGAACACGCTGCGGGCGAACGGACTGGTCGAGAGGGGAACGATCCTCAACTGCGGCGCGGTGCTGGTTGCTAATCGGGCGAGCCAGAAGCTGAAGCTCGATGCGTATCTGGAGTTGATGGAGAGGTTGGAGGGCGTGTCATCCTGAGCGAAGCGAAGGATCGGCCGGGTCTCGCCCCCACCCGCCCGGCGGCAGAGTGGGTCTCCTCCGCGCACCCCGTTCGCTCTGACACGAGGATCCCAAGAGAATAAGCCGCTCACTGACGTGCGCTCCGGAGAGCCCACTCTGCCGCCGGGCGGGGTGGGGG
>JALYPB010000473.1 GCA_030856585.1 Gemmatimonadota bacterium
GGGCAGGGGCATCGTTGTCCACGAAAATCGCCACCCGGTTGCCCACCACCTGGGCGGTGGAGGTTGCGTCCACGAAGCTGTTGCACTGGGGGGTGGAGCAGACCTGGAAGGTGCGCTGCTCGCCGACCGTTACAGGAACCGCCGTCGAAGCCATCACCCGACTCCGGTCGAACAGCGCCACGGAAGCGCTCTGAGACAAGTCTCGTTCCCGCTCACGAAGCATGGCATGGAAGGCGCCGGCCCGTACCGGCGGCCGGAACGCGGACAGCAGGGGCGACGGAAGGGCTCGCGCTGCCGCCGCCGCCGGGGAAGCGCCGGTAATCCGATAATCGGCCTGCACCCCGGCTTCGGTCTCGGTACCCGCAGTGGCAACCGGCACATAGAGATACTGCGCGCCGGATGGTCCGGCCGTGGGCAGTCGAACGCAGGCATCGTCCTGATTGGGATCGAGAATGCGGCGCTGACCTACCGCAAGAGCTTCGGTATTCGCGTCGGCGCACACTAGGGACGGACCCGTGCCTGGACCCGTACCGTCCCTGCAGGCGGCGACGAAAAGACCGCCAAACACGGCCATCAGAAATGAGCGCGAACGTCGCACGTGAGGAGTACTCCTGTACCTGGACGAGGGGACCGCGACCGGAAGGATCACCCGCAGACCTCCAGCAAAATAAGGCGCCGCAAGGGCTTTTGACAATCGCACAAGGTGCCGGTAGGTTCTCTCCGTGCCCGATAACAAGCGGCTGTCGGCGGTTAGGTTCGGTGCTGACGGACTGGTGCCGGTCGTGACCCAGGAAAGCCGTTCCGGCGACGTCCTGATGGTTGCCTTCGCCAACCGGGACGCGCTCGATCGTACCCTCGCCACCGGCCTGGCTCATTACTACAGCAGATCCCGCGGCGCGCTGTGGCAGAAAGGCGAAACCTCGGGCCATATCCAGCGCATCGTCGAAGTGCGGCTCGACTGCGATGGAGACACGCTGCTGTACCGGGTGGAGCAGACCGGCCCGGCCTGCCATACCGGCACGAGGACCTGCTTCTCCACAGTAATCAGCGGGGCAGCGGGGCGGGTGCCCTCTGGGCGGGGGGGCAGCGAAGGCGCAGTGGACGAGGATCCGGGTGGACACCTCCTGAGCCGGTTGGCCCGCACGATTGCTCAGCGGGCGGCCCAGCGGCCGACGGGGTCATACACGGCAGAGTTGTTGGCCCAGGGCGTCGGGAAGGCCTCGCAAAAGGTCGGCGAGGAGGCTGTCGAGGTAGTCGTTGCGGCAAATTCGGAGGACGACGAACGTCTCGCGTCCGAGGCGGCTGATCTCCTCTATCATCTTTTGGTGCTCCTCCAGGCTCGTGGTGTCCCGCTGGATGCCGTGTTACGAGAGCTGGAGTCCAGAGCCCGATAAGCGATAATGTCTTTCGTTCATCTCCACACCCATAGCGAATACTCTCTGCTCGACGGGGCCAACCGGATCCCGGATCTGGTCGCGCACGTCAAGAAGCTGGGCATGGACAGCCTGGCCGTCACCGACCACGGCAACATGCACGCGGCGTGGACCTTCTACGAGCACGCCAAGGTTCACAAGATCCGGCCGATCCTGGGCTTCGAGGCCTACATGGCGTTCGGGCCGCGAACAGCCCGGGAGAAGCCGCCGGGAGCGCCGGCGCCCTATAGCCACCTCGTCCTGCTGGCCAAGAATCGCGTCGGCTACCGGAACCTGATCCGGCTCACTTCTATCGGCTTCGTCGAGGGGTTCTACCGCCGGCCCCGGATCGATCGGGAGGTGCTCCGAGCCCATTCTGATGGACTCGTGTGCCTGGCAGCGTGCCTCTCGGGGGAAGTGGCGCTGCATCTCCGGCAGGGAAGGTACGAGGAGGCCAAGAGGAGCGCCGAGTGGTTCAGCCAGACCTTTGGACCAGGCGGGTTCTGGCTCGAGATCCAGCAGCACGGGATCCCCGACGAACGGCTGGTCACCGAGGGGATGCTGCGCCTGGGGCAGGAGCTCGGCATCGGCGTGGTGGCCACAAACGATGCTCACTACCTGAAACGGGAGGACGCCGAGTCGCACGATGTGCTGCTCGCCATCGGCACCGGCAGCGATCTGGACGACCCCAAGCGCTTCCGGTTCACCGGCCAGGAGTCGTACGTCAAGTCGGAAGCGGAGATGAAGGCGCTGTTTCCCGACCGGCCGGACACCCTGGCCAACACCTCCGTGGTGGCAGAGCTGTGTGAGTTCGATTTCGAGAAGCGATACTTCCTGCCCGAGTTCCCCCGCCCCGCCGAGTACCCCTCGGACGAGGCCCTGCTCAACCATCTTGCCACCACCGGCGCTGAGCGACGTTACGGGCTGCCCTGGTCGGATGTGGTCCGGGACCGTCTCGCCTACGAGCTCGGGGTGATCAACAAGGCCGGCTACGCCGGCTATTTCCTGATCGTGCAGGACTTCATCGCGGCCGCGCGCCAGCGCGGCATCCCGGTGGGTCCCGGCCGGGGATCGGTCGCCGGTTCGCTGGTGGCGTACGCCCTCGGAATTACCGACGTGGATCCGCTGAAGTTCGATCTGATCTTCGAGCGCTTCCTGAACCCCGAGCGGGTATCCATGCCGGACATCGACGTGGACTTCTGCTTCGAGCGCCGGGGTGAGGTGATCGAGTACGTACGGGAGCGCTACGGCCGGACCAGTGTCGGCCAGATCGTCACCTTCGGCACCATGAAGGCCCGGGCGGCGGTCAAGGACGTGGCCCGCGTCCTCCGGATTCCTCCCGGCGAGGCCGACCGGATCACCAAGCTGATCCCATCCGGCCCGGCCTACTCACTTCAGGTGAAGGAAGCGGCCGAGAAGGTACCGGAGTTGAAGGACCTGATCCGGAACAATCCCTCCTACGACCGGCTCATCACACTGAGCTCGCGAATCGAGGGAATCTCCCGGCACATGTCGGTCCACGCCGCGGGTGTGGTAATCGCCCCGGGTCCGCTATCCGAATACGTGCCCGTATGCACTGCCCCGACCAAGGGCGCCGGCGCCGCCGAAGGCGAATCCATCATCACCCAGTACGAGATGGGGGCGCTGGAGAAGGTCGGCATGCTCAAGATGGACCTGCTCGGTCTCAAGACCCTCACCGTGATCCACGACGCGGTGACTATGATCGCCGAGCGGCACGGCACGCGGCCTGACATGGAGGCCCTGACATTCGACGATCCTCGGGTCTATGAGCTGCTGCGCCGGGGCCGGACCGCCGGCGTCTTTCAGTTCGAGTCACCGCTGGCTACCGACACGCTTCGGGCGATGAAGTGCGATCGCTTCGACGACCTGGTGGCATCGAACGCACTGCTCCGCCCGGGCCCGTTGGACGCAGGCATGCACACGGTGTTCATCCGCCGGAAGCTGGGCCAGGAGAAGGTCACCTACCCCCACCCAGCGCTCCGGGAGGTACTGGAGCCGACCTACGGCGTCATCACCTACCAGGAGCAGGTGATGCGGATCGCCAATGTGCTCGCCGGGTTCAGCCTGGCGGAAGCCGACGTGCTCCGGAAAGCAGTCGGCAAAAAAGATCAGGAGCTGGCGAACCAGGAGGTAGCGAAGTTCGTTGAGCGGGCGGTGGCCCAGGGCCACCCACGCCCCATGGTAGAAGAGCTCGGCCGGCAGATCGTGACCTTCGGTCGCTACGGGTTCAACAAGTCGCACTCGGTGGCGTACTCGATCCTCTCTTATCAGACGGCCTGGCTCAAGACCCACTATCCGGCCGAGTTCATGGCGGCGCTGCTGTCCTCGGAAATCGGCAACACCGACAAGGTGGTGCAATACATCAACGAGGCGCGGGAGCTGGAGCTGGAGATCCTCCCACCGGACGTCAACGAGTCGGGCTTCAAGTTCACCGTCATCGGCGAGCGGCGCATTCGCTTCGGCCTGGGCGCGGTGCGGAACGTGGGCGAAGGCGCCATCGCGTCGATCATCGCCGGCCGGCAGGAGACGCCCTACGGCACCCTGGGCGACCTGGTGGAGCGGATCGACTTGCGCCTCTGCAACAAGCGGGTGCTGGAGTCCCTCGTTGCCGCCGGAGCCTGCGATTCGCTCGGCGGCCACCGGAAGCAGCTCATCGAGGTACTGGAACCGGCGCTGGCCGAGGCTCAGCTGCTCCACCAGGAACGCGAGGCGGGACAGGGGTCACTCTTCGGGGGCGGAGAACGCGGAGAGGACGGAGAGGACGGAGAAGACGGAAGGATCGGAGTTTCTCGCCTCTCCGACGTCTCCGCCCTCTCCGCCTTCTCCGACGTCCCACCCTGGACCGAAGCGGAGCGGCTGGCCAAGGAGAAGGAGGTTCTGGGCTTCTTCATTTCCGGTCACCCGTTGGAGCGCTACCGGGAGGAGGTCGAGCTCTTCGGCTCCCGAACCACGGCAACTCTCAGCGAGTGGGGAGAGCAGCAGGTGAGCGTGGCAGCGGTGGTGACCGGGGTCAAGCGACAGATCTCGAAGAAGACGGGCAAGGAGTACGCCCGGCTGGTGCTGGAGGATTTCCATGGCACCGCCGAGGCCATCGTGTTCCCGGATTGCTGGGCCAAGCTCAACCAGGTCATCGTGCCCGATTCGGCCCTGCTCCTTACCGGCGGATACAGCGACCGGGATCGGGGCGAAGATCAGGCGCCTTTCATCGTGGAAACCGCCCGGGAGCTGAGCGATCTCA
>JALYPB010000486.1 GCA_030856585.1 Gemmatimonadota bacterium
AGGCGGCCTCCACCGGCAGGCGGCCCTCGCGCTGCAGCTGCTGCCGCACGGTCTCGCCCTCGACGTAGGGCATGACGAAGTACGGTACCGGACTCCCGCCATCGTCGATGACGCCAGAATCGAAGACCGGCAGGATGTGCGGATGCTGGAGCCGGGCGGCCAGCTCGATCTCGCGGAGGAAGCGCTCCACCCCCTCGCGCCCGCCCAGCTCGGGGCGAACCACCTTCAGGGCGACCAGACGCTTGTGGCGGAGATCGCGCGCGAGATAGACTGTGGCCATGCCTCCGGAGCCGACTTCCCGCTCCAGGACGTACCGGTCTCTCAGGGCGGCTGCGAGCCGCTCGGGTATTTCGCTCATGGACAAGAGAATCTACCGTACTGTGGATCTCTCGGTGGAGACGTCATGGATCGTCCGCTGCTCGCCGCTGGCCGGCTCGTCGGTCTCCCCGACGGTAGGTCCTACATCATTGGCGCCGTTCCCCTGACGATCGGACGGGAGCCCTCGTCCAACGTACCGGTGCACAGTGAGGAGGTCTCACGATCCCACGCATACATCCTCGGACCCCAGGGCTTCCTGCTGGTGGATAGCAGCCTTCACGGTACCTAGGTTAATAACGAGCGGCGCCGGCGAGGGGCCTGAGCGCTCGCCATGGAGGAACCGACGTGAACGAGGTCGCCGAGCTGTTTCGCCGGCTTACGCAGGGAGTCTACGTTGTAGGCGTCGCCGACGGAAACGAGCGCGATGCCTTCACCGCCGCCTGGGTAATGCAGGTGTCGTTCGAGCCGCTGCTCCTGGCGTTGAGCATCAACCCGGAGCACGCCTCCTATCCGTTGCTTAATGCTGGGGGAGGATTCACCGTCAACGTTTTGAAGCAAGGCCAGCAGGACCTCGCTCGTCACTTTGGCACCCGCTCCGGCCGGGACGAAGACAAGCTGGCGGGCATTCAATGGCACGGGGGACGAACCGGTGCCCCCATCCTGGAGGACGCACTGGCATACTTCGACTGCGAGCTGAGCGGAGAAATGGGGGCGGGCGACCATGACCTGACGCTGGGCCGGGTAACTGGCGGGCGGGTGCTGGATCCCAATGCTGCGCCTCTGCTGTACCGAGACACAGGCGACATGGACGGCAGCAGCGCTATCTATCCGAGAAAGTTCTGAGCGTGTCGCGAACAGCTCTCGCCTTGGGCGGGCTTTTCTATCTGGCGGCGTGCGACCAGTGGCACCTGTCCGTCAACGCCGATGGTCTGGTGTTCGTCTCTGTTATCGGTGAGGACAGTGATCCACGGCATCGCTTCCGTCTCCGCACCCGCGAGGCAGACAGTGCGGTCCGCATCCTGGACGTGCCCGCATCGGGGCAGCTGACCGTGAAGGCAGCGGCCGATGGTCCACTCGAGCTCACCCTTTTGACGCCAGAAGGCTGCCGGGTCGTGGGCTCCAATCCACGTACGCTCTCCGTGACAGCCGGCCAGGAGGTCCGTTCGGCCTTTGACGTGCGCTGCACCTGACCTGCTGTCCCGCTGTCCCGCCTCCTACTCCTCCACGAACAGTTTCAGCTTGTCCAGCGCCACGTCCCACTGCTGCGAGATGAGGTCCAGCGACCGGCGGGCCTCCTCCAGCCGCCGCCTTTCCAGCTGCCAGAGACTTTCCTTTCCTCGCCGGCTCGAGCGCACCAGGCCTGCGCCGGCCAGCACCCGCAGGTGCTTGGTGACACCCTGCCGCGAGATCCCCGATCCGGCGGTGAGCCGGGAGATCGACAGCGGCTCCCCGCCACCCAGCCGGGTGAGGAGCCGGAGCCGGTTCTCGTCGCCCAGGGCGGCAAAGACCGGCGCCGGCGTTTCCGTCCTACGCCGCTGAGGCAAGATATTTCCGGAGGTTCTCGAACTGTCCGGTCCAGCCTACTGTGTTCTCGCGGTAGATCTTCCCGCGGCGGGCAACCGGGATCTGGTCGAAGCCGGACTCTCTCACGGTAAGGCGGGTTCCCTCCGGGACCTCTTCCAGCTCGAAGACCACCAGCGTCATGGGCGCCGACGGATCGGGGTTCGGAGCCATTTCACCCGGCCGCCACTGCCAGGAGAAGAGCCGCTGCGGTTCCACCCGGTCGATGGTGATGTCCATGACGAGATGCTCGTGTCCGGGGATGGTGAAGGGACCCTGCACCCGGGCTCCGGGAAGGAAGGGGTCCTTCAGTTCTGCCCCGAACCACTGGCCGAACTGTGCCGGATCGGTGAGGGCGCGCCAGATTTTGGACCTGGGGGCGCGGAGGAGGACGGTCTTCTCGATCTGGTCGGTGCTGCTGGAGCTCTGGGCTGATGTACTGGTACTCATCGCTAACCTCCTGAGAGACAATGGGCAACCTTTTGGTTGCCTACGATTCTACATCACGCTGCTCGGACGCGCAACCCTTGGGTTGCATATCCAGAAATACTGCCCAGCGGGCAAGATCTTAGGCAGGAGAAGGAGAAGATCTTGGACTGCCCACCTCGGGGCGCAGCTACCGATGCTGATCCGCGGCTCTTACTATGAGGGATGGGCTCCCACCGGAAAGCCGGTGAACACGCGTCACCGGCATGAGTTTCTCGAGCGGATCCGGCAGCACTTCAGAGCCGACGAGCGGAGTACACAGTTGAACCCCCGGGGGTCCGAGGATGGCGGCTGAAGCAGCGTTGGTCAGGGTCGGCCGCCAGCAGATCGAGATCACCCGGCCCGAGAAGGTGCTGTTTCCCGAGGACGGGATCACCAAGGGAGAGCTGATCGAGTATTACGCCCGCATCGCCCCGCGCATCCTGCCCCATGTGTGTAACCGGCCGCTTACCCTGGAGCGCTATCCCAACGGGATCGATAGCAAGCGCTTTTTCCAGAAGGAAGTGTCGTCCTACTTTCCCGAGTGGATCCGCCGGGTCACGGTAAAGAAGGTGGGAGGCACCGTGACCCACGTGGTGTGCAACGATACGGCCACGCTGGTGTACCTCGCCAACCAGGCCTGCATCACCCCGCACATTGTTCTCAGCAAGGTGGACAAGCTCGATCACCCGGACCAGATGGTGCTCGACCTCGACCCCCAGGGCGAGGACTTCGAGTTGGTCCGCTCGACCGCGCGCGACTTCAGACAGCTGCTCGACGAGCTGGAGCTGCCGGCCTTCCTCAAGACCACCGGGTCGCGGGGGCTTCACATTGTCGTTCCGCTCCAGCGCCTGGAGACCTACGATTCCGTGCGCGACTTTGCCAGGAAGCTGGCTGCGATCATAGTC
>JALYPB010000045.1 GCA_030856585.1 Gemmatimonadota bacterium
CCCGAGCGCAGCGAGGGGGCCGAAACGTCGCTTCGGCCCCCTCACTCCGTTCGGGGTGACAATAGTCCCGCTTCCCCGCCTACCCTCCGACTGCCGCCGCTGGCGTTACTGCGGCCTCATTTCGCTCGCCAGTCCGGATCCGGTATACCTGGGCGACATCGAGGACGAAGATCTTGCCGTCACCAACCTCCCCAGTGCGGGCGCTGCCGAGAATGGCATTGATTGTCACCGTCACAAACGACTCGGAGACCCCGATCTCCAGGCGGACCTTCTCCTGTAGATCGACCTTTACCGTGGTCCCGCGGTAGGTCTCGACTCGCTCGGTTTCGCCTCCGTGACCCAGCACCCGGGTTACGGTGAGACCGCGCACGTCGGTCCGGTAGAGCGCCTCCAGGACCTCGTTGAGACGGTCGGGGCGGATGATTGCTACGATGAGTTTCATATGGGCGCTCCCGTCAGCGCGCGACTTGGGGGGTAAACGCAGGCAGCGGCTCGGATGTGAGCACTGCATCAGGAGGCACCAGGATCGAGCCTTCGCCACTGGCGTATGCTTCTTCGCCGTGCTGGCTCACGTCCATGCCGACGCCCTCGACCCGGGGCACAGCGCGGAGCGACATCACCAGGCCGAGCGCCTTGAGGATCACGAACGTCATGATGCCGGCGTAGGCGGCGGCGCTGAGAGAGGCGAGCGCCTGAACCGCCAGCTGGTGCGGGTTGCCGAACAAGAGTCCGTCGTTCCCCGCCGTGTTCCAGACTTTCTGTGCCAGCACGCCGGTGAGCAGGGCGCCCGTGAGTCCGCCGATCCCGTGACCGGCAAAGACGTCGAGCGAGTCGTCGATCCGGGTGCGAGAGCGGAGCTGGATGACGAAATAGCTCGGTAACGCTGCTACGGCGCCGAGGATGAGGGCGCTGGCCGGACTAATGAACCCCGCAGCAGGGGTGACGGCCACCAACCCGACCACAATGCCGGTGGCAGCCCCAACGGCGGTCGCCCGGCCGATCCGGAAGTAGTCCAACAGTGTCCACACCACCAACGTCGCCGTCGGTGCGAGGAAGGTGTTGGTGAAGGCCAGGGCCGCGAGCTCGTTGGCCGCGAGCGCGCTGCCGCCGTTGAAGCCGAACCAACCGAACCAGAGCAGTCCTGCGCCCAACAGAACGAAGGGCACGTTATGCGGCAGCACCGCCGTGCGCCCGTAATCCTTGCGGGAGCCGAGCACCAGGGCCGCCACCAGCGCGGATACACCGGCGTTGATGTGCACCACCGTTCCGCCGGCGAAGTCGAGCGCGCCCCGGGTCATCAGCCACCCGCCGCCCCAGACCCAGTGCGCCACCGGGGCATAGACGAAGAGGGTCCAAAGAGTGATGAAGGCGACGTACGGTCCGAATCGCATCCGCTCGACCACGGCGCCCGAGATGAGCGCAGCGGTGATGATGGCAAAGGTTGCCTGGTAGGCCATGAACAGCACGTGCGGGATGGTGCCCTT
Organism: Gemmatimonadota bacterium; assembly: GCA_030856585.1. Classification (GTDB taxonomy): domain Bacteria; phylum Gemmatimonadota; class Gemmatimonadetes; order Gemmatimonadales; family GWC2-71-9; genus CAVVWJ01. The sequence continues at coordinate 1,485 of JALYPB010000045.1, forward strand.
AGCCTCCACCCCGACGCCACCCAGCCCGAAGTTGGTCAGGTCGCCGAGGAACGGCCCGGTACCGCTGAAGGCCAGGCTGTACGCCGCCACCGCCCAGGTGACCCCGACGACTCCCAGCGCCACGAAGCTCATCATCATGGTGTTGAGTGAGTTCTTGTTCCGCACGAGGCCGCCATAGAAGAAGGCGAGCGCGGGGGTCATGAGCAGGACCAACGCGGTCGAGATCAGCATCCAGGCCGTGTCGGCCGGCACGACCGTCGGCGGGGGCGCGGTGTCCTGAATGGCGAGCAGCAAGGCAAAGGTGGTCACGACATTGCTCCCAGGATGAAGGCTATTGGCTATGGGCTATTCGCTGTGACCGGGACAATGACCATTCATGTGAGCTGTCCAACGGCTCTGCTCCGTCCTACCCTGCGCCTGCGCACGGAACAGCCCATAGCCCATGGCGAATAGCCAGTAGCCTCTATCACGCGTCGTAATACAGCATGAACTCGTACGGGTGCGGCCGAAGATCCACGGGCGCGATGTCCCGGGTCCGCTTCATCGAGATCCAGGTCTTCAGCACGTCCGGCGTAAACACGTCGCCTTCGAGCAGGAACTGGTGGTCCGCTTCGAGCGCGGCAACCGATTCGGCCAACGATCCCGGCACCGTCTTGATGTTCTTCTTCCGCTCGTCGTGGAGCTCGTACAGGTCCTCGTCGATCGGTGTGGGCGGCTCCAGCTTCCGCTTGATGCCGTCGAGCCCCGCCATCAGCAGCGCGGCAAACGCCAGGTACGGGTTGGCCGTCGGGTCAGGCGCCCGAAACTCGATACGGCGCGCCTTCGGGCTGCTGGAGTAGCAGGGAATCCGGCAGATGGCCGAACGGTTACGGGCCGAGTACATCAGGTTGACCGGGGCCTCGAAGCCGGGAACCAGCCGCCGGTAGCTGTTAGTGGTCGGAGCGCAGATGGCCAGCAACGCCGGCGCGTGCGCGATCAATCCACCGATGTAATGCCGGGCGGTCTCGGAGAGCAGGGCGTACCCATTCTCATCGTAGAACAGCGGCTTGTCGCCCTTCCAGAGAGACTGGTGCACGTGCATTCCCGACCCATTGTCTCCGAAGAGCGGCTTGGGCATGAACGTGGCCGTGAGCCCCAGGTTATGGCAGACGTTCTTCACGATGTACTTGTAGACCAGAAGCCGGTCCGCGGTCTGGACCAGGGTCCCGAACCGGAAGTCGATCTCCGCCTGGCCCGCGGTGGCTACCTCATGATGCTGCACTTCCACCGGCACGCCGGCTTCAATCAGCGCCAGCATGATCTTGGACCGCACATCCTGCAGCCGGTCCACCGGCGGAACTGGGAAGTAGCCTTCCTTGTGCCGGGGCCGGTGACCCAGGTTGGGCACCCCATTCCGACCCGAGTTCCAGACCCCTTCCTCGGAGTCGATGTGGTAATAGCCCTCGTTCGCGGTCTGGTCGAACCGCACCGAGTTGAAGATGAAAAACTCCGCCTCCGGTCCCCAGTACGACGTCGTGGCGATGCCCGTGGTCTTGAGATACTCCTCGGCCTTGAACGCGATGAACCGCGGGTCCCGGGAATAGGGCTCCAGCGTCAGCGGATCGTAGATGTCGCAGGTGAGTGAGAGCGTCGGCACCGACAGGACCGGGTCGACAAAGGCGGTCGAGACATCCGGCAACAGGAGCATGTCGCTCTCGTTGATCGCCTGAAAGCCGCGGATGGACGACCCGTCGAAGCCGAGCCCCTCGCGGATCATGGCCTCATCGAGCGTGGCGGCAGGAATGGAAAAATGCTGCCAGGTGCCCGGCAGGTCGCAGAACTTCACATCCACCACCTGGATGTTCTTCTGCTTGATCAGCTCGAGGAGTTTTTGTACTTCGCTACTCGGTGCCATACGAACGGGAGCACTGGGCCGGGCCGTTGTTGCCATTGGGCTTCTCGGTGTTCAGAGGTTCAGGTGAAAGAAGACGCCCCTGCGCCAAAGGATCGAACGCGGGGGCATCGGGTGAGCGCGGTTTCACTCAGACCAGGGACCTGGCGGTTCGATCGGGGACATGCGTCGATTTCGCTGGACCGCCGCCGGAATGGCGGGTGGGGTAGAGAAACCAGGTGGCTGACGCATGGACTGCCTCGCGGAACGGTTCGGTGGTGGCCTTAAGGAACAGTATATCGGCTGGTCCCACGGCTGTCAAGACAATTTTGCAGGAACTGCACAATCGATTGGTCAGTGCTGCAAAAATGCTCCTAGCCGATAGGCTGTAGGC
>JALYPB010000057.1 GCA_030856585.1 Gemmatimonadota bacterium
GACTATACCGCCGGTGCTCGCGCCGTGCCGCTCCGCGCGGCAGTGCTCGACGCGGGGCTCTGGGACGCCGCCCGCCGGGCCTTTGTGCTGGCCAACAGCAAGCGCCTGGCGGTGCGGGCAGTGGCACTTACCCTGGACCGGCTGATGAAGGCGGAGGCGCAGCTGGAGTTGTGGGGGGGCGGAAAGGCGGTAAGGCGGTACGGCGGTACGGCGGTAGTAGAAGATCTGACCCATACCACCTTACAGAACGCAGTCGACAGCATCCGTGCTCGGTACGGCGCGGGAGCGCTGAAGGGCGGCCCGCTTGCCTCTTACCGCCAACCGTTGCCTACTGCTCACGAAGACCCTACCGCCGTACCGTCCTACCGCCCTACCGCCCCTCTTCACCATTCCACCACGATCTTCCCGAAGGTTGCGTTGCCTTCCATGACTCGATGCGCGTCAGCCAACTGAGCCATCGGATAGGTCCGTTCCAGCACCGGGCGCAGGGGAGCACCTTGCTCTGGCCTGGGCTCGAAGAGCGGCAGCATGCGCTCGGTAAACTCGCGCACCAGGGGAATCCGCTCCTCCAGTCCCCGGGTCCGCATGACCGTACCGATGATCTCCAGCCGCTTACGGAGGATCGGCCCGAGATCAGCTTCGGTACTGCTGCCGGCCAGGAATCCCAGCATGATCAGGCGGCCGCGCGGGGCCAGTACCGCCAGGTTATCGGTGAAGGATGGGCCGCCAAGAACATCCAGCACTACGTTGACCGGTTCCCCCACGGCATCACGGAAGGGCGTCCGGCTGGTATCGATCCCGATGTCGAGTCCATAGACCAACGCCCGGGCAAGCTTGTCACCATTGCGCGACGTGCCCAGCACGGTGGCCCCGAGATGCTTGGCAATCTGCGCGGCTGCAGTACCCACACCGCTTCCGACCGCGTGGATCAGCACCCGCTCGTTGGCCTGCAGACGTCCCCGCGTTGCCAACGCATCGTAGGCAGTCAGGAACGCCTCAGGAATTGCCGCCGCCTCTGCGTACGACAAACCCGCGGAGATTGGAAGCACCTCGTCCTGGTGTACCACCACGAACTCAGCCTGCGCGCCTCCGCCCACGAGTCCCATCACCCGGTCGCCCACTTTCCAGCGGGTAACACCCGGCCGTACCGCTTCGACTTCGCCGGCATACTCCAGTCCCGGAATATTCGCCGGCCATCCGTGCGGAGCGGGATACTGCCCCCGCCGCTGGATCAGATCGGCGCGGTTCAATCCCGCCGCATGGACCCGCACGCGAATGTGGTCGGGCCGGACCTCGGGCTTCGGCACCTCTCCGATGGTGATGACCTCGGGGCCACCGGCCCCCTCGTAGATCACTGCGCGCATGTTGGCTATTGGCTATTGGCTATTGGACACTGGCATGAGAGGCGAAGATGATCGTAGCAGGAAGATGAAACAGCCAATAGCCAATAGCCAATAGCCCCTATGGCCCAGACATACTGCGACGCCGCGCCTGGTCACGAATGGCACGGCCCTTACCACGACCGGGAGTACGGCTTTCCGCTGGAGGGCGACGCCGAGCTCTTCGAGCGGTTGGTGCTGGAGATCAACCAGGCGGGCCTCTCCTGGCTCACCATCCTCAAGAAGCGGATAGCCTTTCAGCAGGCGTACAGTGGGTTCGACCCGGAGACGGTGGCAGCCTACGGCGAGGCCGACCGGGCTCGGCTACTCGCGGATCCCGGCATCATCCGCAACCGGCTGAAGGTGGACGCTGCCATTGAGAACGCTCGCCGGATCCTGGATATCCGGAGCACGCACGGCTCATTCGCCGGCTGGCTCGCCGCGCACCATCCCCGCCGCAAGGATGAGTGGGTGAAGCTCTTCAAGCAGACCTTTCGCTTTACCGGCGGCGAGATCGTGGGCGAGTTCCTGATGAGCATCGGCTATCTGCCCGGCGCGCACGCGCTCACCTGCCCCGTGTACCAGCGTATCATCGAGCGCCGTCCGCCCTGGTTTAACAAGAAAGCGTAAGCGGGAAACAAACAACGTGAGCGGGAGAGACCTTTTTCATTCGAGCCCAATGAGAAATCGCGATGACCGGTCGATGAACCCGACCCAGGTTACTGGCCCCGCAGGGGTCATGGCTGTGGACGATGGCGGAAGTGGCGGCCTGCCGGTGGTGTTGGTGCACTCCCTCGCGGGTAACTCCACCCACTGGGCGGCTCAGCTCGAGCATCTCCGCCGCGGCCGCCGGGCGGTTGCGTTCGACATCCGCGGGCACGGCCGCTCCGAGCCGCCGAAGGAGGGCGATTACACGATCGCAGCCATGGCCGGCGACGTTGCTGCCGTCGTCGATACCCTGGGACTCGACCGCTTCGTGCTGGTGGGCCACAGCATGGGTGGCGGAGTGGTGCTGAAGTACGCGGGCAACCACCCGGACCGCGTGGCCGGGCTGGTTCTGTTGGACCCGATCGGCGATGGCAAGCAGATCCCCGCAGCAGAAGCGAAAGCCTACCTCGGCGGCTTCGAGACCAGCTATGACAGCACCAGCCGGGAATACTGGACCACCGTTGCCGGACCGGACAGCGCGATCCGGCAGCGGTTGCTCGCCGATCTGGAGGCGACGCCACAGGAGGCAGTTGTGCAGGTGCTGCGAGATCTGATGCAGTTCGATCCCGATCCGGCGCTCGCACGCTACCAGGGGCCGAAGCTGTCAATCGTCACACCGCACAACGACACGCCCTCCAGCCTTCATCGTCTGGGGAAGGGATTTCCCCACCGGATGGTGGAGGGGACCGGCCACTGGATCCAGCTCGACAAGCCGGGGGAGTTCAATCGGATGCTGGATGAGTTCTTGAAAACCGTAAGCGGTGAGCGGTAAGCGGTAAGCGGTAAGAGGTAAGCGGTAAGAGGGAGATATGATTGCTCATCCTGCGCGAACCACCACGGTCGGGAACATGCTGGCTAAGGTCCCTCGCTTCGCTTCGGGATGAGGTACCTGGTAGCGAACCAGCATTTACCTCTCACTGCTTACCGCTTACCGCTCACGCTTTTGGGTAAAGATGTTCACCCACCTCCACACCCACTCCCACTTCTCCTTCGGCCTTGGCGTCTCCAGCCCTGAGGTACTCACCCGGGCGGCCGCCGAGCGGGGGTTCGCCGCGCTCGCCTGCAC
>JALYPB010000074.1 GCA_030856585.1 Gemmatimonadota bacterium
GCCGAGCCGCGGGGGTGGTGTTTCTGGGCGTGGCGTCGGGAGGGACCCCCGAAGATGTGCTCCTGGAAGCGGGTGCCTGCGGTGTCTGGCGGGACACCGGGCACCTCTACTCCGACCTGGATCATGCGATCGAGACTGCCCCATCCTGCACCGAGGAGCCGGTTAGATGACCACCAGTGAAGAGACTGATTGGATGAATCATCCCGCCATCCGGGCCCTGGTGGACGAGGCCAATACCCTGGTGCTCGAGGAGCGGATTACCCTGGTGAAGGGACTGATTCCTGGAATCGCGAAAGCCCTGTCGGAAGACGAGTACGAGCAGTTCGTCACCTTCATCCGGCTCAAGGGCGAGCGGTATCAGGAGGCAAAGTCTCATCCGGGCGAGGGGCGCGCGGGGCGGCACACTCCGGGTGAGCGGGAGCTGGAGGGGCGGTAGCCAGCGGGACAGCGGGACAGCCAACTGAGATTGTCACCCTGAGCGCAGCGAAGGGACCGAAAATTTGATGAAGAACTGGACTGTATGGGTCATTACAGCCCTGGGACTGGCGGGATGCCAGGGAGATATGTCAAAAGCCGGCGCAGCGTCATCGAAGACCGCCGATTCGCCCATCGACCGGAAGCTGGCGCAGTACACCACGGTCCGCCTGACCGCCGACCTGGACAAGCTGACGGCGAGCGAGCGCCAGATGATCCCCCTCCTGATCGACGCCGCGCGCTCCATGGATTCCATCTACTGGCGCCAGGCGTTCGGCCACCGTGATTCCCTCCTCCAATCGATCCAGGACCCCGGCACCCGGCGCTACGCCGAGATCAATTACGGCCCGTGGGACCGGCTCGATGGCAATGCCCCCTTCATCACGGGAGTCGGGCCCAAGCCCAGCGGCGCCGGGTTCTACCCACGCGACATGACCAAGGAGGAGTTGAAGGGAAAGGCGCTGCAGAGCCAGTACACGCTGGTCCGCCGTGACTCGGCGGGCGCCCTGATCGCAGTGCCCTATCACGAGGCGTACGCCGACCAGATCCGCCCCGCCGTGGCGAAGCTCCGCGAAGCCGCCGCACTGGCCGAAGATTCCGGGCTCCGGCACTACCTGGAGCTACGCGCTAAAGCTCTTGAGACCGATGAGTACCAGCCCAGTGACCTCGCGTGGCTGGACATGAAGGACAACACCATCGATGTGGTCATCGGTCCGATCGAGACCTATGAAGACCAGCTCTTCGGTTACAAGGCGGCGCACGAGGCGTTCGTCCTGATCAAGGATAAGGAATGGAGCGGACGGCTGGCGCGCTACGCCGCGATGCTCCCGAGCCTTCAGAGCGAGCTGCCGGTGCCCGCCGCATACAAGCGGGAGCGGCCGGGCAGCGACTCCGACCTCAACGCGTACGATGCCGTCTACTACGCGGGCGATGCCAACGCGGGATCCAAGACCATCGCCATCAATCTGCCCAACGACGAGGAAGTCCAGCTCCGGAAGGGGACCCGCAGGCTTCAGCTCAAGAACGCGATGCGGGCCAAGTTCGACAGGATTCTGGTCCCCGTCGCGGGCGAGCTGATCGCCGAAGACCAGCGCAGCCACATCAGCTTCGATGCCTTCTTCTCCAATATCATGTTTCACGAGGTGGCCCACGGGCTGGGAATCAAGAAAACGCTCGGCGGCAAGGGGACGGTGCGCGAAGCGCTCAAGGAGCAGGCCGGTGCACTGGAGGAAGGCAAGGCCGATATCCTCGGTCTCTTCATGATCACCCGGCTGCACCAGCGTGGTGAGCTCAAGGACCAGGAGCTCGACGACAATTACGTGACCTTCCTGGCCGGCATCTTTCGCTCCATCCGGTTCGGCGCCTCCAGCGCCCACGGCCGGGCCAATGCGGCCCAGTTCTCCTTCTTCCAGGACCAAGGCGCCTTTACCCGCGATTCGGCCAGCGGCCGCTACCGGGTCGACTTCCCCAAGATGCGAACGGCGGTGGATGCGCTCGCGGGACAGCTCCTGCGCTTCCAGGGAGACGGCGACTACGAAGGCGTCGCCCGCTTCATGATTGAGCGGGGCAAGCTGTCACCTGTACTGCAGCACGATCTCGCCCGGCTGGGGTCGAAGAACATCCCGGTGGACGTCGTCTTCGAGCAGGGCTCCGAGGTGTTGAAGTAGTGGCGCCGGACGACGTAGTGGAGCCGGACGAGGCGGTCGAGGCGGTCGAGCCGGAGGTGATGGTTCGGAGCGTCCGCCGGCGGAGGAAGCAGCCGCCCCCGCCGGTCACCCCCCATCAGTTCAGTCCGCGCAGCTGGCTGATCTATACCGCACTGGCGGCGACGACGACGTGGCTGATGCTGGACGGCTATCTGACCGACCGTCCGACCAGGCAGACGCTGCCGGATCAGTCCCAGGCCCGGGACGTCAGGTCGACCATTGCCGTTGCCGGAGACTCAATGCAGGTGATAGTCGCCTGGGACCTCACCCTGTCGGATTCCGCCGGGGTGCCCGATTCAGTAC
>JALYPB010000274.1 GCA_030856585.1 Gemmatimonadota bacterium
CTGTTACGTCGGTTGAGGGCACACGCCCGCGCTCGCGCGCACGAGCGGGGAGAAATCACGGCGACCGTCACCGAGCGCCTCGGTGCCATCCGGCTCATCCGTTCGTACGGCGAGGAGGGGCGGGAGACCGCGCATTTCGCCGCGCAGGCGGACCGATACCGGAAGCGAGTGATTCGCACCCAGCGATTTTCCTCACTCACCAGTCCGGTGACTGAAGTATTCTCCGGGTTCCTGGTGATCCTGATCATCTGGGCCGGCACCAAACCGGCGCTGGTCGGGCTGGGGGCGCCCCTCGCGCCAGAAGCCATCATCGTCTTCCTGATGGCCGCACTGAAGCTCACCTCTCCGCTCAAGACCCTCGCCTCGTTCCCAGCCACGATGGCCGTAACCCTGGCCAGCGCCGAGCGGGTCTTCGACTTCCTGGATGAGCCCCCCACCGAGGTGGACCGGCCAGGCGATGAGATAGCCAGGTTCGACCGGGAGATTGTCTTTGACCGCGTCTCGTTCCGCTATGGAGACGGTGACCTGGTTCTCCGCGACGTCTCCTTCAGCTTGGGGAAGGGCCGGGTGGTCGCCCTGGTCGGGCCCTCCGGCGCCGGAAAGACTACGATTGCCGATCTCGTGCCCCGTTTCCACGATCCCACCATGGGACAGATTCTCATGGACGGGGTCCCACTCAGCCGAATCGGCCGCCGCTCGCTGCGCGCTCTGATGGGTGTCGTGAGCCAGGATACGGTACTGCTCAACGACACGGTGCGGGGGAACATCGCCTATGGCTCGCCAGGAGCTACGGCGGAGCAGGTCGAGGCCGCGGCGGAGGCGGCTAACGCCGCTGGGTTCATCGCCGACCTGCCCAAGGGCTACGACACCATGCTGGGAGAGCGGGGCACCCGGTTGTCGGGTGGGCAACGCCAGCGGATTGCCATCGCCCGCGCGCTGCTGCGCGATCCACCGATTCTGATTCTGGACGAGGCCACCAGCGCGCTCGACACCGAATCCGAACGGCTGGTGCAACAGGCTATCGAACGGCTGATGCGGGAGCGGACCGTGCTGGTTATCGCCCACCGCCTGGCCACGGTGCGCGATGCCGACGAGATCGTGGTGCTGGATGGGGGCAAGGTGGTGCAGCGTGGCAGCCACGAGGAGCTGCTGAGGGCCGGCGGCCTCTATCGCCGGCTATACGATTTCCAATTCCGGAGCGAGGAGCCGGCGGTTACGGCGCAGTAGGCGCGACCCGACCTTCGGGAAGCCGACTCCCGGTTAAATAATGGCGATACATGCGCACGTACTCCTCCGCCATGGCTATGTGGGTGAACCAGCGCTCGGCCCGGCGGCGGCACGCGTGCGGATCACATCGCTCGATTGACGGCCGGAGCGCTACCAGCTGATCCAGGGAATCGCCCAGGGCACCCACCTCATTCGAAATCACCTCCGGCAGCGCACCCCTCCGGGTGCCGAGCACCGGAGTGCCGCTCATCATTGCCTCCACCAGTGTCAGGCCGAATGGCTCATCCCACAGCGCCGGCATCCAGAGGCAGCTGGCTTCGGCGAGCAGGTCAGCCTTCCGGTCACCACCCACAGAGCCGACAAACCGAACCCGCCTGCTGAGACTGGGCCGCCACCCTCCGGCCACGACGATAGCTTTTCCGCTCCGCTTGGCTCCCTGGACCGCCCAGCGGTACCCTTTGACCGTATGAAGCCGTCCCAGAAAGAGATCGTAGTCGGCCTTCTCATCCCGAAAGACGAATTCCGACGGGTCCACGCCGTTGTACACGAAGGCGGTGCCACCGTGTCGCCGGGCGTGGTCCGCGCTGACGAAGATGGTGTTCAGGAGCGGAGCTCTACCGGGACCGAGGTTGCCGTGCAGCGTAAACACGTGAGGGTAGTCGGGCGGCGCCCGGACCGGGCCATGAGCGTGGAGAATGTCGACCGAGGCGGGGAGCAGCGGTGTGAGGTCAAAGCCGGGTTCAACGATGTCCCGTGGATCCAGCGGCACCAGTTCGGTCTCCGGAACGCGGGACCCGAGCGGTGCCAACAGGGTCACCCGATGACCCAGCTCCGCGAGTCCGCGTGCCAGCCACACCACCACGCGCTGGGTGCCGCCGTACCCCTCTGCCGGCAGGCGACTGTGGGTGTAGAGGGCGATGTGCATGCGGGCCCAATGTACCCCCAATGAAGCACGCCGTCATGCAGGTGCTCCACCAGGGCGGCGGCGCGGGGTCGGTGACTTCAACGTTGCATCTCAGCCTGGGGCTGGCGCGTGCGGGACTGCATGTGCGCTTTGTCTGCCCGCCCGCATCTGAGGTCGAGGCGCTGGCTCGCTCCGGGGGGCTCGAGGTCCATCCATTAAAGCTGGAGCCACACCGCCGGCGGGAGAATGCGGCCAAGCTCGCTGGACTTCTCGATCGGCATCCAGTACAGCTGGTCAACTCCCAGAGCGCCAGAGACCGCGAGGCACTCACCTGGCTGGCGCTGACCCGCCGTCTGCCGGTTCCCCTGGTAGTGACCCGCCGGCAGATGCCACGCACGTTCTTCCCCGAAAACTGGCTGATGAGCCGGCTCGCGGCCCAGGTAGTGGCGGTCAGCCGCGCCGTAGGCGAGGCCTTGATACGGCGGGGCACTCCGCGCCGAAAGCTCACGGTGATTCCCAACGGCCTGGTAACCGTCCGGGTGGACGTTCCGGTGACCGCCACCGCGGTAGATGAGTGGAGGGCGCGGATCGGCTGGGAGCCGTCCCGGCGCATCATCGGCATTATGGCTCGACCCAAGGATCAGGCGGTTGTGCTCCGGGCGCTCGAGAGCGTCCGTACTCCGGTGCGGCTGGTGCTGGCCGGCGTGGATCCGCAAAGCCGGCTGGGGCAGTTGGCGGTGAGTGTAACCGGACGCCACGCGGTGGTCTGTCTCCCCTTCATACCGGACGTCCGCCCGCTGTACGACCTGCTGGATCTGGTCATGCTACCCTCGCACTCCGAGGGACTATCCCAGGCGCTGTTGGAGGCGATGGCTCTGTCAAAGCCCGTAATCGCTTCGGCTTCGACCGGGAACCTGGAGCTGGTGACGGACGGGGTGGACGGCCGGCTGGTGCCGCCGATGGACCCCAGGGCCTGGGCCGCCGCCATCGAAGCTCTCCTCAATGACGCCGAGCTGGCCGGCAGGCTCGGCACGGCGGCCCGCAGGACCGCTCGCGAGACCTTTGCGCTCGAGCATACCGTTGAGCGGACCATCCAGTTGTACCAATCGTTGCTCCAGGGCAGCCTGCGCGCCTGACGCTTGCTCCGGTTCCCGGAGTCAGGCCAAATTCTTCCATCTTCGAACCGCTTCTCGGAGCAACCCGTGGTCAAGGTGTCGGGCTTCACTATCGTTCGGAACGCCATCAAGCTCGACTTCCCGGTCGAGGCCAGTATCCGTTCCATCCTGCCGATCTGTGATGAGGTCGTGGTGAACGTGGGGCGCTCCGAGGACCAGACCCTGGATCTGGTGCGGTCCATCGGCGATCCCCGGATCAGGATAGTGGAGACCGAGTGGGACATGACTCAGCGAAACACCGTGCTGGGCCACGAGACCCATCGGGCCATGCGCGCGTGCGCTCACCCATGGGGGGTGTATATCCAGGCCGATGAGGTGCTGCATGAACGTGGTGCGGAAGAGCTGGCGGCTGCCATCCAGAAGTCCGACGGCGATCCGCAAATTGAGGGGCTCCTGGTGCGGTACCTGCACTTCTATGGAGGCTTCGAGACCATCGCCACGCATCGGCGCTGGTACCGGCGCGAGGTTCGCGCCGTACGGCTGGCGCCCGAGCTGGACATACGGCCCTATCAGGGCGCCCAGGGCTTCAGGGTGGGTCCCGGCCACCGGAAGATCCGCGCCCGGCTGACCGGAGCCGAGATGTTCCATTACGGGTGGGCGAGGCCGGCGCAGGCGCTGAGGGAGAAGCGGGACCTGGGCCGCACCATGTACCCCTGGCGGAACATCGACGAAAGTCTGCCGCTGCTGGCCTGGATACCAGGCATCCGGAGATTTCAGGGGGCACACCCTCGGGTGGCGCAGCAGTGGATCGAAGGCCGCCACTATGACCCTGATCGCGCCATCGGTCAGCGCCGATTCAAGTGGAGATTTTTGCGCTACTACATCTCCGCCGCCATCGAGCGTGCCACCGGGGTGCGCATCTTCGAGTTCCGCAACTACAAAATCGTCTGAAGCGAGTACCCCCTTCCGGCAAGCAGCAGCGCAAGTCGGTGGGCGTAGGTGTGATGCTTCAGGGCGTGCGCCCGGCCAGCCTGCGCTATCCGGTGGCGGGCCTCGGGTTGGGACAAGTAGTAACGGGTCAGCTCGGCCGCGTGGGCTTCGTCCCGGTACCAACCGCAATGAAGGCCGTCCTTCGCAAAGCTCTCGATGTCTTCCACCCGGCGACCCAGGTAGAACCCCCCGCTCCCCAGAACCTTCCACATCCGGTTCGAGACCGAGGCGCGTTGAATATCCTGTGCGGGATGGGAGTTCGCGCCCAGAGAGATGGAGGCCCCGCGGATCACCTGGCGCAGACGATAGCCGTAGATCGGGCCCCCGGCCACAGGAAGGTCCGCCGGAGCGGTCTGCCACCCGTGGCCGCGAATCTGTAACCGGCTAACCGCCGCCACCGCCCGCAACACGCCGTAGCGGTGCGTCGCCTGCCCGGAGCCTACGAAGGAAACATCGCAGTGGTATTGCCTCGGAGCGCTTTCGGCCGGGAGATCGTAATCCGGGTCAACTCCCTGCGGCAGGAAGTGAACCTCCTCGATACCGGCTGCGCGGTAGTAGTCCACGTGAGGCAGACACGTGACGTACAACCTCCCCGCTATTCGGGCCAGATTCAACACTTGCTCCCTGGCCTCGAAATCGAAATACCAGAAGGCAGCCTGCCGGCCGCGGAGCAGCCGCTTCAGAGCGGGCTCGCCGAGCTCGATGGCGTGGCGCGTGAGCAGGACAAGGTCGGGCTCGAAGGAGTGGGTGAGATA
>JALYPB010000114.1 GCA_030856585.1 Gemmatimonadota bacterium
GGGCAGGAGCGATCACGGGCGGGTTACGCCAGGCACACGACTCCCGGGAAATCGGGCATCACTCCCGCCATGAGCTCCTCCACGCTGGTTTCCCGGCCCGACTCGTAGATCCGAGTCAGGGTCAGGCCTAGACGGTTGCCTTGGACTACCCCCACCAGCTCCACGTCGAATGTTCCCCAGAAATGCCTGGCGCGGCCCCGCAGCCGAAAGCGTCCATCCTCATCAGGGCGGAGCGGGCCACGGAACCGGGCAGTAGTGCTGCACGCGAGGTGAAGCTCGACAACAGGTGCTCGCGCTACCACTTCTACCATGGAGTTGCCCCAGCGTCCAATTAAGGGTGGGGTGGAAGGCTCAGTCCCGCATGCCGCGATGAGCAGCGGGCAGAGCGAGAGTCCGATAGAAGCGAGACGAACCATGGGACCTCCGGAAGGAAGCGAAGGTGTGCCGTTGACCACAGGAGGAGGACGACTGCCGCGCTCGTCCACGACACATCTCCCTGCAGTTGAGCTTCGGTTGACGCATGATCGTACCCTGCTTTTCCGCGGGAAAATCAAACCCTGCGCCCGTTGCCGCCGGGACGCCGCCCCGTATACCTTGGAACCCGCGTCAGCCCTCATCGGGACTTACCCTCATGCCACCGTCATCCCCTATGCCGTTCGAGACCTCGGTTGTCAGTGCCGTGCCCGCCGGCTATGACACTCCGCTCCTGGCACTCGCGTTGCCGCGCGGAGCGCTGCCTCCATCGTTGGCGGCATTGGACAAGCAGACCGCCGGCTCGATCGGCCGCGTTCTTTCGACCGGGGACTTCGCGGCCAAGAAGGACGAAACCACGGTGCTCTATCCTCCAGGTCCCGCACCGCGGCTCCTGCTCGTGGGGCTCGGTAAGCCGGAGGAGGTGAACCGCTCCGCCGTTCGCCGTGCCGCCGCTGTCGCGGCCAAGCGGGCCCGCTCCCTCGGAGTGCCCCGTGCGGCCTTTCATCTGGCGGCCGAGGCCCGGGGCAAGGTCAGTCATGCCGAGGCAGGGCAGGCCATCGCGGAAGGCCTGAACCAGGGCGCCTGGCAGTACAGTGAAATGAAGCAGCCAGGTGAGGACCGGAAGCCCCCGCTCGAGCGATTCGACGTGCTGGCACACGATGGGCCCGCCGAGCTGATTCGGGGACACCAGGTCGGCGAGTCGATCGGGGCCGGGCAGACCTTTGCCCGCGGGCTCCAGGTGCTCCCGGGCAACGTGGCCACACCGAGCTACGTGGCCAATGTCGCCCGAGAGCTGGCGCAGCGCCACGGTTTCGGGATTACCATCCTCGACAAGGCCGCCATCATCAAGGAGAAGATGGGCGCCCTGATGTCCGTGGCCCAGGGCAGCGCGGAGGAGCCCCGCTTCATCGCCATCGAGTACAAGGGATCGGACGCCGCTCCCATAGTCCTGATCGGAAAAGGCGTCACGTTCGATACCGGCGGCATCTCGATCAAGCCGGCGCTGAACATGGAAGACATGAAGTACGACATGTCGGGTGCTGCGGCAGTGCTCGGCACCTTCGAGATGCTGGGACGGCTCAAGCCCAGGGTGCATGTAGTGGGCCTCATTCCCAGCACCGAGAACATGCCGTCAGGCACCGCGGTCAAGCCAGGCGACGTAGTCACCAGCCATCTGGGCAAGACGATCGAGATCATCAACACCGATGCGGAGGGCCGGCTCATTCTGGCCGACGCGCTCTCGTACGCCCGGCGCTACGATCCGGTCGCGGTGGTTGACATCGCTACGCTCACCGGCGCCATCGTCGTCGCGCTGGGACACACGGCGTCCGGCGTCATGGGAACCGATGACAAGCTGATAGACGAGATCCGGGAGGCCGGTGAGCGGGCCGACGAGCGGGTCTGGCCTTTGCCACTGTGGGAGGATTATCGTGATCTCATGAAGTCCGACATCGCCGACGTGAAGAACAGTGGGGGACGCCCTGCCGGGAGCATCTCTGCCGGCTGGTTTCTGCGCGAGTTCGTGGACGGGTTCCCCTGGGCCCACCTCGACATCGCCGGGACGGCCTACTCCGACCGCGAGGACGCTACCCGAGTCAAAGGGCCGACCGGCGTCGGGGTGCGGCTGTTCTCAGAATTTGTGTTGTCCAGAAGCGTAAGCGGGACGAAGGCGTGAAGGGCTTACCGCTCACGCTGTTGATTTTACCGCTCACGCTTTTCGCTTCACCGTTGCGCGCCCAAATCGCGGCCGACGACACCACCACCATCGACACCCTCGCGGCCGACACCATCAGCACCACCGAGCGCTACCTCAGGGAGCAGCTCCAGCAGAATGTTCGCGCACCGGTGCTGCCCCTGCTGGGTGTCGAGGGGCCGCGTCCGCCGCTCACCCGCATCGTTATCACTCGCGATTCCATCGAATGGGGCCACGCCGCCACGGTGGGCGATCTGCTCACCCAGGTGCCCGGCGTCTTTCTCTGGCGCGGTGGCTATATAGGAAGGCCGGAGCCGGTGAGCTTCCAGGGCCGCGGATCGGCTTCGGCGGAGTACTACCTGGACGGCATCCCCTACGTCCCGGCCGGGCTCGACAGCATCGGAGTGGACCCGGCGCTGTTTTCAATCAGCCTACTCGACCGCATAGAGATCGAACGCTGGCCCGGCCAGCTCCGGGTGCATCTCTTCACCAGACGGCACGATCGCCTGGCGCCCCGCTCGCGGATCGGCGTGGCCCGGGGTGACAACAACTTCGCACGCTACGAGGCGTCCCTGGAGCGCCGCTTCCGCTCGGGAGTCGGCTTCGGACTGGCGGGCGATTACCTGAGCTCGCCGACGGCAAGTGGAGCCAGCAGTGACTACTCCAACACCCAGATCTGGGTGCAGGGGAGTTACATCCCCTCGGAGCGATTCGGCGTGCAGTACCAGCTGATTCGCTCGGGCCCCAAACGCGATCCATTCGTGACTGTAGCTCCCGGGTTCCAGGACACGATCGGCCTGGGCTACGACGCCAAGCGGACGGACGCGCAGATCCGGATGACGCTCAAGGGCCGCGGGAACGACGGACTCGGTCCTCGAGCCGATCTGATCTACGCCCGCACCGGATGGACCGGCGAGGGTATCAAGCAGCAGATCAATCAGATCGGCGGATACCTGACCTACCGGGCGCCAAGCTTCTCGCTCACGGGCTCGGCGTTCCATCGCACCCGATGGACTCCACTGGACGCGCGGGCGAGTTTGGGCTGGAACCCAGTCGCGCCATTCAGCGCCCGTGGAGAACTGGTGCACCTGCGGCATTTCGGCGGGCGCAGCAGCGATTATGCCAACGTTGCCGCAGGCCTGGAGGTGATGCGGGGATTGGCGATCACGGGGACCGCGCGACTGGGAAAGGTGGTGGCAGCGCCCGCGATCCTCACCGATCCGGAACAGGATGTGCGCGATCTTCAGGCGGCGCTGGGCTGGAACCGCGCCCGACTGGGCTTTCAGGTGGCATACGCCCGGACGTCGACCTTTGCCCCGCCGGCCTATCCGGACTATCCCAGGATCGCCACACTCGCGGCCAGTCCCCGGACCGACTGGATTACCGCATCCGTCCGGCTGGCCCCTCTTCAATGGATGACTCTCGAGGGCTGGTACAGCGATCCGAGAGGAGTCACACCCGACGGCCTTCCCCCCACCCATTCAATGATGTCCGGGACAATCCGCTCCAAGTTCCTCCGGAAGTTCCCCAGCGGAATCTTTGACTTGAAGCTGAGGCTCGCGCTGGAGACCTGGGGGACCGGCGTCATTGGGCGGGACAGCCTTGGAGCCCCGGTCACCCTCAAGGGCGCCACCTTCCTCCGCAGCCTGGTTCAGATCCAGCTGGACAAGTTCACCATCTACTGGGATCGGGGGAATTTGACCTCGAGCTCGCTCCCGTATGTGCCCGGGTTCGAGATCCCTGCCTACGGCAGCGATTTCGGTGTGAGCTGGGAGTTCTCCAACTAGTGTGCGCAGCCGCAAGCAGTTACATGCGCGAATGTAAAGTGAACTCTTAAGCCGATCTCTCCTCGCTTCGCTTGCCGGTTTGGTTGCACCGCACCGAAGCCTCACCCCCGCACCGCCAGCACGCTCTCTGCGTTTCGCTCCTTCCAGTAGACTCGCTCTCCAGCTAAGTTTGCCGGCTATCCCGGCTCCCTACGGAGGCAGTTTGCCGTACAGCATGACGGGCTTCGGTGCCGCGGAAGGCCCGGTGGCCGGCCGGCGGCTCCGAATCGAGATCCGGACCGTCAACCATCGTTACTTCAACCTGTCGGCGAAGCTACCGGGCGACTTGAGCGCGCTCGAGGGCGAGCTGCGCGAACGTCTCAGGCGCGACTTCGACCGGGGCCACCTGTCGGTGCAGGCACGCTGGACCGAGAGCGCCGATGGTGAGACCAGCTTCACTGTGGATCTCGATCGCGCCCGTATGGTGGCCGCGCGGCTTCGGGAGATGCAGTCCCTGCTCGGGCTCGGTGGCGAGGTGACGGTTGAGCTGGTGGCCCGGCAGCCTGACGTCCTCAACTCCGCCACCAACGGGATAGCCGAAGTGGCCTGGAGCGAGGTGGAGCCGGTGGTGGCCCAGGCCGGTGCCGACTGCCGGGCAATGCGGGCCCGTGAGGGCCAGGCGCTCACCACGGAGCTCGGACATCGGCTCGATCTGATGGAGCAGTCGGCCAAAGGCATCGCCGGCAGGGCGCCAGAACGGCTGACCCGGGAGCGGAACCGGCTCCGGAGTGCGGTGGCGGAGCTGCTCGACGGACGCACGGTGAACGAGGAGCGGCTGGCTCAGGAGCTCGCCTTTGTGGCGGACAAGCTCGACATCACCGAGGAGCTGGTGCGGTTCCGGGCCCACATGGCCGCCGCGCGCGAGGCGCTGAGGGCCGACAAGCCGGTCGGCAAGCAGCTCGGGTTCCTGGCCCAGGAGCTGGGCCGCGAGGTGAATACCATGGGCGCCAAGGCGGGTGATGCCGAGATCGCGCAGCTGGTGATCGCCATGAAGGGCGAGCTCGAGAAGTTCCGGGAACAGCTCGAGAACCTCGAGTGAAGCGGCTGTTGCTCGTGCTCTCCGCGCCCTCGGGCGGCGGGAAGACGACCATCGCGAGAAAGCTGCTCCAGGCGCGCAACGACCTCGGCTACTCTGTCTCGGCCACCACCCGGGCGATGCGTAACGGGGAAGAGGAGGGAGTGGATTACTACTTCCTGACCCGTCAGGAATTCGAGCGCCGGCGGAAGGCGCATGAGTTCCTCGAGTGGGCCGAGTACGGCGGCCAACTCTACGGCACACTGAAACGAGAGATAGAGCGAATTCTCTCGGAGGGACGCCACGCGGTGCTCGATGTCGATATCGAGGGGGCTCGGCAGATTCGGAAGAATCTCTCCAATTCCCTCCAGGTCTTCGTGCTGCCGCCCTCGGCCGAGGTGTTGATCGAGCGTCTCAAGGGGCGAAACACAGAGAACCGGGATCTGCTGCGGAAGCGGCTCACCCGGGCGTCCGAGGAATTGACCGCCGTCGCAGAGTACGACTACGCGATCGTGAACCAGGACCTGGTCACGGCGGTGGCAGAGGTCTCGGCCATCCTGGATGGGAAGGCGGATGACCGCCTGGTGTGCCGTCAAACCAGCCTGCCGTCACAGATCGAGCGGCTGAGGCGGGATGTGGTCAAGGCGGCCGAGAAGATCTGAGGAGAGACGTCGAGGAAAGTACGTTGAGGTAGGGACGTCAAGGTAAAGACGTCAACCAACTAGACCGCTGTTCCTTGACGGTTTAACCTAGACTGTTTTCATCTAGACTCTTAACCAGGATTCCAGCATGCGCATCATCACCCCCAACGAAGTGGCCCGGCAGGCGGGCAACAAGTATCTCGGCGTGCTGGTGGCGGCCAAGTTCGCCCGCTATTTGAACGAGTTTCCCAAGGATCAGCTCCAGCAGCCTACAGAAAAGCTGACCACGAAGGCGTTACAGGAGCTGGTGGACGGAGACCTGAACTACAAGCTCATCCGCCGCCGTCGTTCCGAGGCCTGATGCTGTGGGCCGGCCGGCACGTCGTTCTCGGCGTGTCGGGCGGGATCGCGTGCTATAAGAGCTGCATCCTCGCCCGCCGCCTGGTCGACGCGGGAGCCCGGGTAGACGCGGTCCTCACCGAGGCCGCCGCTGAGTTCGTGCGGCCCCTCACATTCGAGGCACTGACAGGGCGCCCCGTCCTGAGCTCTCTCTGGGAGCCAGGTGGGGCGCTCTCGCATGTCCGCCTGGGCCAGGACTCCGACATCATCATCGTAGCGCCGGCCACTGCCCACTTGATCGCCCGCGTGGCGCAGGGCCTGGCCGACGACGTGCTTACCGCGCTCCTGCTCGCCCGCACCTCCCCCCTGCTCCTGGCTCCGGCGATGAATGACGAGATGTTCGCCAGCCCTGCCACGCAGGCCAATCTCGAGATCCTGCGCCAGCGCGGGGTTGCTATCGTCGGCCCCGAGACCGGTCCACTCGCTGAGGGGCCTTCAGAGCGCCCCGGACGAATGAGCGAGCCGGAGAACATTCTGGCGCACGCCGCCCGGATGCTCGGGACTGGCAAGCTCAGAGGGCGGCGTGTGGTGGTGACGGCGGGACCGACCCGCGAGCCGATAGATCCGGTTCGGGTTGTCAGCAACCGCTCCAGCGGCAAGATGGGGTACCGCGTTGCCGAGGCTGCCTGGGAGCGCGGGGCCGAGGTGGTGCTGATTTCGGGTCCCACTGCGCTGCCTGCGCCGGTCGGCGTCACCTTGCGCCTGGTCGACTCGACCCGCGATCTCGAGGCCGCTGTGCGTGCTGAGTTGCCCGCGGCCGATGTGCTGGTCATGGCGGCAGCACCGGCAGACTACCGTCCCAGCAGCCCGAGCGACCGCAAGCGCTCCCGGATCGACGGCGCGCTCGCCATTCCCATGGAGCCCACCGACGACATTCTCGGTGCCACCAAGGGGCAGCGGAGGAAGGGCAGCTTCATCGTAGGCTTCGCGCTGGAGACGGGAGATGCGGTGGCGAAGGGCCTCGCCAAGCTGGAGCGAAAGGACCTCGATCTCATCGTGGTCAACGATGCGCTGGAGCCGGGCGCCGGCTTCGAGAATGACACCAACCGCGTCGCCCTGCTCGGCCGCGACGGCTCGAGACGGATTCTGCCACTGCAGTCGAAGCGGGAAGTGGCCGACGTCATCCTGGACGTGGTGGAGGAGTCCCTTGCCTGACGAGTTGCGAAGATATCTGCAACAGCAGATGGAACTGGGTGGGGCTGAGGTTGTGCTATCAGCGGCCCCGCTAAAGCGACTCGAGATCGTGGCCCCGAGCCCGACCGGCGAACCGCGCTGGCGAAAAGGTGCGCCGCCCATTCCCGGTCCAGGGCTCACCATTGAATCCCCGGGCCACGCACTAGGCGACGAGCTGCTCGCGCTCCAGACCCTGGATGAAGTCGCCGAGCGGATCCGCACCACGTATTGCTGCGGGCTGTGTCCCAATCGCACCACAGCGGTTCCGGGCGACGGAAACCCGAGTGCTCGGCTCGTTCTCGTGGGCGAAGGGCCGGGCGCCAACGAGGACGCGCAGGGAAAACCTTTTGTGGGGCAAGCCGGGAATCTTCTCAACGGGATTCTGGAGGCTATCGAAGTGCCGCGCGAGTCGGTATACATCACCAACATTGTCAAGTGCCGGCCGCCCCAGAATCGGAAGCCCTTGCCCGATGAGATCGCGGCCTGTATTCCATATCTGCATCGCCAACTGGAAATCATTCAGCCGAAAGTGATCCTTGCCCTGGGCAGCACGGCGGCCGAAGCCATGCTGGGGGTGAGAAAGAGTCTGGGAGAGCTTCGCAACAAGGTGCACACGTACAACGGCATTCCGCTGGTCGTGACGTACCATCCCGCGGCGCTGCTCCGCAACCCGAACTGGAAGAAGCCGACCTGGGATGACGTCCGTATCGTCAGGCAATTACTCGACCGCTGATCCGTACGTCGGCCGGTCGGCCCCCTGGAGCCAGGAAGCCGAGCAGGCCGTGCTCGGTGCCATGTTGCTGGATCAGGATGCGGCGCTCCGTGCCGCGGAGCTGGTGGACGACTCGATGTTCTATCGCGAGCCCCACCGCCGGCTCTTCCGCGCGATGCTCGCGCTCACCGAGCAGCGGACCGTCATCGATCACATCACGCTTCGCGACGAGCTGCTCCGGCGCGGCGAGCTGGAGAGCGCCGGCGGACTGGAGTATCTCGCGGAGCTGGTGGATACGGTTCCCACCGCGGCCAACATCGAATTCCACGCCAAGATCGTCAGGGACAAGTCGATCATGCGCCGCCTGATCGAGGCATCCACTTCGATCATCACCGAAGCCTATGATGGCCACTCCACGGCGAACGACCTTCTGGATGGGGCGGAGTCGCGGATCTTCCAGATCTCCCAGCAGCGGGGCGATGAAGGGTTCACCCGGCTCAAGGAGATGCTCTGGCCCACGATGGAGCGCATCGAAACGCTCCAGCGGAGTGGCAAAGCGATTACCGGCGTGCCGAGTGGCTTCACAGATTTGGATGAGATGACCTCCGGGTTCCAGGCCTCGGAGCTCATTATCGTGGCCGCGCGGCCGTCGATGGGAAAGACCGCGTTCTGCCTCAACATCGCCACCCAGGCTGCGGTCGATGGCTTCGGGGTGGCGGTCTTCTCCCTTGAAATGTCGAAAGAGGCACTGGTGCAGCGCATGCTCTGCGCCGAGGCCCGGGTGGACAGCCAGGCCGTCCGGCGGGGCAGCCTCAAGGATCCGGACTTCACCCGACTCGCGCGTGCAGCCGGCATCCTTCAGACCTGCCCGATCTGGATCGACGACTCGCCGGCACTCACGCTGCTGGAGATGCGCTCCAAGGCTCGGCGGCTCAAGGTGGAAAACGACGTCCGGATGATCGTGGTGGACTACCTGCAGCTGATGCGGAGCCCGGAGCACTCCGAGAACCGGGTCCAGGAAATTTCCGATATCTCCCGCTCGCTGAAGGGTCTGGCCCGCGAGCTGGACATCCCGGTCATTGCGCTCTCCCAGCTCTCTCGCGCCTCGGAACAGCGTGGCGGGGAGCGCCGGCCGATCCTGTCCGACCTGCGCGATTCCGGCGCCATCGAGCAGGACGCCGACGTGGTGATCTTCATCCACCGGCCCGAGATGTATCAGAAGGAAGACAGCGAAGGCAACAGCCTCCAGGGAATAGCGGAGGTCATCGTCGGCAAGCATCGCAACGGCCCGACCGGCACCGTGGATCTGTACTTTCACAAGCAGTTCACCCGCTTCGACAATCGCAGCGATCGGGAAGGGCCCGACTAAGGTGGCCAAGCCAAAATCCGTTTATCGCTGTACCGAATGCGGCCATGAGCATCCCAAGTGGGTGGGCCGGTGCGAGGCCTGCGGCGAGTGGAATGCGATCGCGGAGGAGCCGGCGGTCAGCGGGACAGCGGGACAGCGGGGCAGGGCAGGGACGAGGCGCGCCTCGCCCGTAATCGCCGCCGTTCGCCTTAACAACATCGCCGCTGAATCGCTCACCCGCTGGCGCACCGGCCTGAACGAGTTCGACTACGTGCTCGGCGGCGGGATCGTGCCCGGATCGATGACGCTGATCGGCGGCGAGCCCGGCATCGGCAAGTCCACGCTGCTGCTCCAAGCGGCTGCCCGCCTGGAGGCCGCGGGGCGAACCGTGCTGTATGCCAGTGGGGAGGAGTCGCCCGACCAGATCCTGCTCCGGGCGGACCGGCTGGTAGAAGACGCTGGGCCGGTTCACGTACTGGGCGAAACCCGGTTGGAGGCCATCATCGAGGCGGTCGCCGCCGTGCACGCCGATGTGGTGGTGATCGACTCCATTCAGACCGTCTACACCGGCATGCTGGAGAGCGCTCCCGGTAACGTGGGGCAGGTGCGCGAATGTTCCGGCCAGCTGATGCGCTTCGCCAAGGAAAGTGGAACCTCGGTCATCGTGGTGGGACACGTGACCAAGGGCGGGGGGATCGCGGGGCCCAAGACGCTGGAGCACATCGTCGACACCGTGCTCTACTTCGAGGGCGAGGCCACCCTCGATTACCGGCTGCTCCGCACCACCAAGAATCGCTTCGGGTCGGTGGACGAGCTCGGGGTCTTCTCCATGACCGAAAGCGGCCTTGTGGCGGTGCCCAACCCGTCCGCCGTATTCCTGGCGGCGCGGGGTGTGGGGATCAGCGGAAGTGCGGTCACCGCACTCATGGAGGGCACCCGGCCGGTGCTGGTCGAGGTGCAGGCGCTGGCGGCCAAGTCCGGCTACGGTACGCCGCAACGGGTCGCCACCGGGCTCGACCCCAGGCGGCTGGCCGTGCTGCTCGCTGTGTTGGAGCGACGGGCAGAGACTTCATTCGCCAACCTCGATGTCTTCGTGCAGGTGACCGCGGGCGTCCGGCTGAACGAGCCGGGGGCCGATCTCGCCATCGCGGCGGCGCTCCTCTCCAGCCTGAACAACCGACCCGCGCCCGCCGACGTCATTTTTCTCGGCGAGATCGGCCTCGGTGGCGAGATCCGGCCCAGCGGGGCAATCGAGCGACGCATCACCGAGGCGGTGCGGCTCGGCTTTCACCGGGTATTCAGCTCGTCCCGCAGCACGATGCAGGTGCCGGGGGCCTCACTGGTGGGGCTCGACCATGTGGAGCAGTTGGTGCGGGCCCTTGCCGCGTGACGTCGGGGTAATTGTCGTGGCAGCCGGAAGAGGACTGCGGATGGGCGCTGTTACCGCCAAGCAGTACCTGCTGATCGCCGGTATTCCCATGGTGCTCCGTGCGCTGCGCCCATTCCTCTCGCACCCGGACGTGGCTCATGTCGTGCTCGTTCTTCCTCCGGACGATGTCGGCTGCCTCCCGGAATTTCTGTCCGACATTTCCGCCCTTACCATCGTTCCTGGTGGCGTGCACCGGGGCGACTCGGTCCGGGCCGGCCTGTCCGCGCTGGGCCAGGAGTGCTCCGTGGTCCTGGTGCACGACGGCGCTCGGCCGTTCGTCGACATTGGAGTCGTGGACGCAGTGATCGGGCTTGCCCGAGCGGGCGAAGGGGCGGTCCCGGCGGTTCCGCTCAGCGACACGCTCAAGGAGGCCAGCGCCGCTGACTCGACGCTCATCAGGCGCACTCGCCCGCGCGCGCGCCTCTGGCGGGCCCAGACGCCACAGGGCTTTCCTCGCGCGGTATTGGAAGAGGCGCATGCCCGGGCATCGCGACAGGGCCACCGCGCCACCGACGACGCCGCCCTGGTGGAGACGATGGGAATCCCCGTGCGCCTGGTGCCGGACTCCTGCCGGAACCTCAAGGTCACCACTCCGGAGGATCTCGCTCTCGCCGAGCTGTTGGCCGACGCGTCGCCATGATCCTGCCCTTCCAGACCGACGCCGCGATCGCCGAGGCGATCCCGCAAATTGGGCGGCACCTCAGCGCCGGCAAGCTGCTTGCATACCCCACGGAAACGGTGTACGGACTGGGCTCGGCTCCCACCGTGCCCGCGCTAGCCGCACTGGCGCGACTAAAAGGCCGGCCGGAAGGGAAACCGTTCCTGCTGCTCATCTCCGGCCGCCGGATGGCGGAAGAGTGGGGACTGGTATTCACCCCCTCGGCCACGGCGCTGTCGGAGGCATTCTGGCCCGGTCCACTGACGCTGGTGCTGCGCGGCGGCGAGGGCCATCTGCCCGACGAGCTTCGGGGCAGGGAAGGTGGGGTCGCGGTGCGCTACACCTCGCACGCCGGCATCGCCCGGCTGGTGACGGCCACCGGCAGGCCGCTGACCTCCACCTCGGCCAACCGCCCCGGGGGGCCTCCGGCTCCGGGCGCCGACCGGCTGGTGGAGCTGTTCGGTCCGGAAGAGCGCAACGGCGAGCTGCTGGTGCTGGACGGGGGCGTGCTCGGCAATGTGCCGCCGTCAACACTGGTCGATTGCACCGACATGGTGCCTCGCCTGGTGCGCGAGGGCGCGATTCCACGGGCGGAGCTGCGAAGGGCGGCGGGGAGGCTGGCACCGTGAAGGCGGGGCAGCGGGGCGGCGGGGCGGCGAGGCAGTCAACGAGCGAACCAGTGCTCGACCGGTGTGCTCCTGCTGCCAGGCTGCCCGGCTGCCCCGCTGTTATCTTCTGATCATGCATGTCCTCTTCGTCTGCACCGGCAACACCTGCCGCAGTCCGATGGCCGAGGCACTCCTGCGTGAGGCGCTCGTGAGCCGAGGCGCCGACCAGGTAACCGTTGCCTCCGCCGGGACTGGTGCCTGGGACGGGGCGCCGGTCTCGGAAGGTGCCTACCTTGTCGGCCTGGAGCACGGCCTCGACCTGAGCGGCCACCGGGCACAGCTACTCACCCGCGAGGTGGTCCGCGGCGCCGATCTCGTTCTCACGATGTCCGGACACCACAGCGCCCGGGTGGCCGAGCTGGGCGGGGAGGACAAAGTCCACATCCTGGGGGAGTACGCCGGCCGGGAAGAGGGTAACCGCGAGGTGAGCGATCCGTTCGGCTCCGATCTTACCAGCTACCGCACCACCTACGACGAGCTTCAGGAGATGATTAACGGCGTGGTCGGCCGGGTGGCGGGCACCGTGCGGTGATTACCGGCTCCACGCGTGTCTTTGCGATTCTGGGAAATCCAATCGCTCACTCACTGTCGCCTGTCATGCAAAACGCCGCCTTCCGTGCTCTCGGAATCCAGGCGGTCTACGTTCCCCTCGCATGTGCGGTCGAAGATCTGCCGCCTCTCATACAGGCCCTCGCTCGAGGCGGTGGGGGTGGCAACGTGACCGTTCCTTACAAGGAAGCGGCGGCCCGAGCGGTTGACGTTTGCCGGGACCTGGCCCAAGTGGTAGGCGCCAGCAACACCTTCTGGGGCGAGAACGGCGGAAGCGTGGGCGACAACACCGACGTCCACGGCGTGCTCGAGGCGCTACGCCAGCTGGAGGCGCCGGAGGCTCCGTGGCTGATCGCCGGAACCGGCGGCGGCGCCCGGGCGGCGGCGATGGCGGCGAGAGAGCGCGGGGTGGATGTCGCGGTCACCTCGCGGGACGCCTCCCGACGGCGTGAGTTCGAGCTGTGGATGTCGTCCCGGGGTGTGGCGTTGGCAGCGGCTTCCGAGTGCCGGGTGCTGATCAATGCGACGCCGCTGGGCCTTAAAGCGAATGATCCGCTACCGATTCCGGATGAGGTCGCGCCGCGGGCTGAGGTGGCGCTGGACCTGGTGTATCGCGTGGGCGAAACAGCGTGGATCCGGGCGGTGCGCTCCCGGGTCCGCCGTGCGGCGGACGGGCGCGCGATGCTGGTGGCACAGGGGGCCGCAGCCTTCGAGTGCTGGTTCCCCGGCAAGCGGGCGCCGGTGGAGGTGATGCGGGCCGCGGTCAATGCCGCCCTCCGGTCGTAGGGGCAACGCGTGCATCGCCATGAGATCGCGGAGGTACTGGCCGGGGTCGAGCGCTGGCTCCTCCCGGCCGCCTGCCTGCTCTGCAGCGAGGCCATCTCCGAGCGGGAGAATGATGCTCTGATCTGCGATCTGTGCCGGCTCCGGTGGCGGCCGATTTCACACCCGGTGTGCAGCCGCTGCGGGCAGCCCTCCTTCCGGGGCCTCGAGTGCCGACTCTGCGCCGAGTGGCCCGAAGGCCTCAGCCGGGTGCGCAGTGCGGTCTGGCTGGAGAGCTCCGCCCGTGACGCGGTGCACCAGCTCAAGTACGAGGGCTGGAGTCGCGCCTCTGAGGCCATGGCCGAAGCGATGCGAGGCCTGGAGCCATTGACGGCCCAGGTATCCTTGGTACCGATTCCGCTGGGTGGCCGCCGCCAGAGGCAGCGAGGGTACAATCAGAGCGAGCGGATCGCCGCGGCCCTGGGCGCTCGACTCGGTGCGCCGGTGCGCCAGGACCTGCTTCAGCGCGTAAGAGAGACCCGCACCCAAACCGCTCTCACTCCCGAGGCGCGTCACGCCAACGTGGCTGGGGCGTTCCGGGCCGGCGCGGTAGATGGCCTGGAGCTGGTACTGGTGGATGATGTGTTCACCACCGGTGCCACCCTCGCGGCGGCAGCGGCAGCGCTCTCAGCGGCCGGAGCGCGGCGGGTGGAAGCGGTGACGTTCGCGAGGGCGGTGGTGGAGCTGGGAGGAGTGCTTTAAGAAGTCGAGTAAGGACGTCAAGGTGAAGAAGTCGAGGTTGAGACGTCTACTGTACTTCAGTGTTGGGGGCCCTACTAGCCGTAGACGTCTTTACTTCGACCGCTCTTCTTTGACGTCTTCACTTGACTCACGAGGAGACCTGATGGCAATCCGAGTAGGCATCAACGGCTTCGGCCGCATCGGCCGGAATGTGGTGAGGGCCGCCAAGGCCATGAACGTCTCCGACCTCGAGTTCGTGGCAGTCAATGACCTCACCGACACGAAGACCCTCGCCCACCTGCTGAAGTACGACTCGGTGCATGGGCGCTATCAGGGTGAAGTGTCGGCCAGGGCCGACGCGATCTCGGTAGATGGACGAGCGATCAAGGTGCTGTCGGAAAAGGACCCGGCCAAGCTCCCCTGGAAGGACCTCGGGGTCGAGCTGGTGCTTGAGTCCACCGGCCGTTTCACCGACCGCGAGCAGGCCGCGATGCATCTGAAGGGCGGGGCAAAGCGGGTGATCATCTCGGCTCCGGCCAAGCAGGAGGACGTGACCATCGTCTACGGGGTCAACCACGAGGCATTCGACCCGGCCAGGCATCAGATCATCTCCAACGCCAGCTGCACCACCAACTGCCTGGTGCCCGTGGTGAAAGTGATTCTGGATCGCTTCGGGTTTGTGAGCGGGTTCATGACGACGGTGCACTCCTATACCAACGACCAGAACATTCTCGACCTGCCCCACAAGGATCTCCGCCGGGCGCGGGCGGCGGCCCTCTCGATCATCCCGACCACGACCGGCGCGGCCAAGGCTACGTCGCTCGTCCTTCCTGAGGTGAAGGGCAAGATAGACGGCGTGTCCCTCCGGGTTCCCACGCCCGACGTGTCGGTGGTGGCCCTGACCTGCGTGGTCCAGAAGGCGACCTCGGCTGACGAGGTCAACAACGCGTTCCGCGAAGCGGCCAAGTCGGGACCGCTCAAGAGCGTGCTCGCCGTGAGCGACGAGCCCCTGGTCTCCGTGGACTACATCGGCGATCTCCATTCCAGCACGGTCGACGCGATGTCGACCACCGTGGTGGCCGGCACGCTCGTCAACGTCACTTCGTGGTACGACAACGAGATGGGCTACTCGGCCCGCTGCGTGGACCTGCTGCGCTATATCGGGTCGCGCCGGTGAAGCGTACGCTCGAATCGCTGGACAAAGGATCGCTCGAGGGACGCCGCGCGCTGGTACGGGTGGACTTCAATTGTCCCATCAAGGACGGTGTGGTCACCGACGACACCCGGATCCGCGCGGCCTTGCCCACCATCAGGTATCTCCGGGAACGGGGCGCCCGGGTGGTGCTGCTGTCACACCTTGGGCGCCCAAAGGGCCCTGATCCCAAGCATTCCATGCAACCGGTGGTCCGGGCACTGGAAAAGCTGCTCGGGGCCCCGGTCACTTTTCTTCAAGATCCGACCGCGTCAGAGGCGGTCACCATCACCAAGCGTCTCCCCCGTGGCGGCGTAGCGGTAGCGGAGAACACCCGGTTCTACCCCGGAGAAGAGGAAAACGATCCCGCGCTCGCTGAGCGGTTCGCCGCGCTCGGCGATTTCTACGTGAACGATGCCTTCGGGTCGGCCCACCGAGCCCACGCGAGCACCGAAGGTATCGCGCGAGTCCCGAAGCCGGCGGTCTCCGGGTTTCTCATGGAGCGCGAGCTGCGTTACCTCGGCGAGGCGCTGCACCAACCGAAGCGGCCGTTCGTGGCCGTGCTCGGTGGGGCCAAGATCAGCGGCAAGATCGACCTGATCGAGGCGCTGTTGCCCAAAGTGGATGAGATCCTGCTGGGTGGAGCAATGGCCTGCACTTTCTTCGAGGCCATGGGCCTCGAAACGGGTAACTCACTGGTAGAGCACGAGCGGCTGGATCTGGCCCGGGAGTTGATGAAAAAGGCAGGGAAGAAGCTGGTGCTTCCCAGCGGGTCGGTGATCGCGCGTGAGTTAAAGTCCAACGCCGAGACCCGTTCGGTCGAGCGCGACGCGATACCGGTAGGATGGGCGGTCTACGATATCGATTCGGCCAGCGAGAAAAGCTTCGGCTCGATCATCGAGCAGGCGGGAACTGTGGTGTGGAACGGCCCGATGGGGGTGTTCGAGACGCCGCCGTTCGATCACGGCACCCTCGCCATCGCGAAGGCAATGGCCAACGCCACCGGGCATGGCGCGGTCACCGTGATTGGTGGTGGCGACTCGGCGGCCGCCGTGGCCCAGGCCGGCCTGGCCGACAAGATCACCCACGTGTCCACCGGCGGCGGCGCGTCGCTGGAGTTTCTCGAGGGCAAAGAGCTGCCCGGCGTAGCCGCGCTAGACCAGGTGTGATACAT
>JALYPB010000179.1 GCA_030856585.1 Gemmatimonadota bacterium
GCTCAAGTGTGGTGACGGAGAGGCCGAGCGACGCTTTCGGTCCCACGATCCGGATGCGGCGCGGACTCTTACTTCCATCACCCTGCTCGATCCGGCGGTGGGATCCGGCGCGTTCCTGCTTGGCGCCCTCGAGCGTCTGTCCGCCTTGAGAACCAGGGGCAGCGTCTCGGCTCGCAAGCGGCGAGTGCTGCAGGAGAACCTGTTTGGGGTAGACCTGAGCACAGCCGCGGTGCGACTGACCGAGCTCCGCCTCTGGCTGGCTGTTATAGCCGACGACTCCGCGGAACGGCCGGCCGACATCGCGCCGCTTCCGAACCTCGACTGTCTCATACGTCAGGGCGACAGCCTTCTCGATTTGATCGGTCAGGGAACCCACGCCGTGCCCCAGGAGCCCGCGACCGTATCCGAGGTCTCCATGCTCCGCCGCGCCGTGATAACGGCGAGCGGAGCTGCAAAGCAGGTACTGGTCCGGCGGCTCCGCTCGGTCGAGACTCGGGCGCTGGCACATTCACTTACCGCAGCCGAGGGTCGAGCGTCGGGCGAGGTGGCCACCTGCCTGCAAGAGGCTCGGGAGCAGGACCTGTTCGGACAGGTACGCGGGCTCGATCGGAAGGTGGGTGCCCGCCTCAAGGACCTGCGAGGCCGGCTGCGCTCATTGCGGCAGGCCCGGCGGAGACTGACCCGTGACGGAGAGCTGCCCTGGTTTCACTACGGGAGCCACTTCGCCGATGTCTTCGCTCGGGGGGGTTTCGACATCGTCGCCGGCAATCCACCCTGGCTTCGCTCCGAGGAGATTCCGCCCCCGATGCGTGCCCTGTTAGCCGGGCGATACCGGTGGTGGCAACCCTCGGCAGGGAGTTACGGCAACCGGCCGGATCTGGCGGTTGCCTTCCTCGAACGCTCATTGGAGTTGGCTGCACCCGGGGGAATAGTGGCAATGCTGGTGCCGGCAAAGATCGCAACCGCCGGATACGGTGTCTCAGCCCGGCACTCGCTCGCGAGCACGACGACGCTGCATGCGGTCGCCAATCTCACAGAGCCGGCGGGCGCCGAGTTCGATGCAACGGTCTACCCCATGGCGCTCATTGCCGGCAAATCCGCGCCGCCCCGGGGGCACCGTGTACGAACAACGCTCGCTGCCAACGACGAGCTGGGGGTCAGCCAGTCACGCCTGGCGGGCGGAGGGCCGTGGATACTGGTAAAGGACCGTTTGCGCCGCGCGCTGGACGCGCTCCAGAGCGATCACCCCGCGCTCGGTGAGAGATTCGTCTGCCATTTGGGGCTCAAGACCGGCGCCAACCGTGTGTTTCTAAGTCCACCGGAAGACCTGGAGCCGGAGGTGCTTCGATGGGCCGTCCGGGGCCGGGACATTGCGGCGTTTCGGTGCGTCCCCCAAACCAGGCTGCTGTGGACCCATGATGCCGATGGGCGGCCGCGGAACGAGCTCCCTCCTCGCTGCACCAGGTATCTGGCCAGACACCAGGCCGAGCTTCGGGCACGGCGCGACTACGCCGGCGGGCCGCCCTGGACCGTATACCGCGTTCGTCCCGCAATAGCGGCGTACCGGGTCGTATGGGCGGACCTCGCCCGACAGCTGGCCGCCGCCGCGCTGACTTCGCAGAGCGATTGGTCTCAGATCCCTCTGAACAGCTGCTACGTGACAACTACCAGGAGTGTGCTGGAAGCCGAAAGGCTCACTTCCTGTCTCAACAGCACCTGGCTGAGAGCGGTTGCCCGCCTCGGGGCGGTACCGGCAGCAAGTGGGTTCGCCCGATTCAACGCCCAGACCATCGCCCGGCTTCCCCTACCCATTTCCGCCTTCGCCGACCCCACCCTCAGCCGACTCGCCCAGGAAGGCCGAACTGGTGCTCCTGTACAGGCTGAACTCGATAAGGCGATGGCAGTGCACCTGGGCCTTTCAGGCAATGCAGAGAATGCGCTCCGTGCCGTGGTGGACCGCCCCGCCCGTCATCGTCGCTGAGTCGCTGGTAGCGGTGCCCGACCCGCTACTCACAGCACTTCGCCCCGGCCCGGTCTCTTCTGGCGCGGCGGTCGCCGCCTCGCTCGCTCGGAGTCTGGCACCAGCGGAGGACGCTTCTCCACCGCCTGAGTGGTTGCTGCCGCATCAGAGTTGCAGCTTCCGCCGGGCGCTGGCCGCCCTGAGACGGCACGGCGGGGCGGTCCTGGCAGATCCGGTTGGAAGCGGCAAGACCTATGTCGCCCTCGCAGTCGCGGCGTCGTGGAACCACGGACGCCCTACCGCCTGCCTGGTGCCGGCAACGCTCCAGCCGCAGTGGGAGGCCATCGCGAAGAAGCTGGAGATTCCGCTAGTCCTCTGCTCACACGAACAGGTGAGCCGGGGAAGGTTGCCGCAGGAAACGCGGGGGCTGGTCATAGTCGATGAGAGCCATCGCTTTCGGAATCGACAGACCAGGCGATACGCCAACCTGGCCAGATGGCTGGTCGGCCGGCCAGCTCTGCTGGTCACCGCCACTCCGGTCGTGAATCGGCTGTCGGACCTGGCCCACCAGCTCCTGCTCGCGATCCGGGACGATGCCCTCGTGATGGATGGCGTGGTC
The DNA here is from genome assembly GCA_030856585.1 of Gemmatimonadota bacterium. Taxonomy (GTDB): domain Bacteria; phylum Gemmatimonadota; class Gemmatimonadetes; order Gemmatimonadales; family GWC2-71-9; genus CAVVWJ01. The sequence continues at coordinate 2,580 of JALYPB010000179.1, forward strand.
TCGCTACGACATGCTCTAACGAGCGGTCGGGCAGTTCCCGCGCTGGGGCAGCTGGTGATCGAGAACGTGTGCATTGAGGACAATCGCCCACGCAGAGTGGCCAGGATCAGCTCTCCGGCACCGGCCGAGTGTGATGCCATCGATGGGTTGATCGAGCTGGTGAGCCGGCTGCGGCTTTCGACCAGCGAGTCGATCGCGACATTGATTCGCGGAGTGTTGCAACGGGCAGCAGGCTCGAGCCCGGCAGCGTTGGTTGGCGCACTCCAACGTTATCGCTCGCTTCTCACGCACGCGCGCGATGCGCTTCAGACAGGACAGTCGCTGGACCGGTCGGCGCTTCGCCGCTTCACGGCTGATCTTGGCGATCAACTGGTCTGGTGGGAGATGTTCCCGTGCAACGCGGCCACGAGTGACCTCGAGCTGGGTGACCTTCCGGTGTTGAACAGCATCATTCCGCTCGCAAAGGCGGCGGAGGAACAACCGGATGCGAAGCTCCACCGCTTGCGCGAGCTGCTTAGTGAGGAGCGGCCCGCTTTGGTCTTCACCGCCAGCAGGGACACAGTTCGCTATATCCGCAATAGGCTCGGTGACCTGCGTCTTGCGTGGTGCACTGGAAATCAAGCTGGGCTCGCCGCAACGCTGTTACCGCGCCGGGTGGTTTTGGGATGGTTCAGGGAGGATCTCAACCACAGTCCGGGTCCCCGGCATCTGGTGGTCACCGATGTAGCAGCGGAGGGGCTGGATCTCCAGCGCGCGGCCAGGGTGGTGCACTATGATCTGCCCTGGACACCGATGCGGCTGGAGCAGCGCGAGGGACGGGCAGTTCGCCTAGGATCACGCCACGCCGAGGTAGACGTGGTGCGATTCGCGCCGGCGCCGAGGCTGGAACGCTCGCTGCGTCTGGAAGCGATCCTGGTCCGCAAGGCAAAGCTCCCGGCCGCTGCCGGACTGGGGCCGGGAGGACGGCATATCTGGCGGTGGAGAACCGAGCTGGCTGAGCGATACGGTGGGCCGGATGCCACGGCTGGGGTGGCACAGGTCTCGTCGCAGCACCGGGGCGTTCTCGCCGGGTTTGCCCTCTACAACCTGGCTGATCCCTGGGAGTGCCTCTCCTCGAGCATCGGTTGGCTCGAGGTCAGAGGGGACTGGACCGAGGCACCCGAGGTTGTCGCTGACCGGCTCAACGCAGCCGCAGCGCAGACGAGCACGAAGACGGTGGACGCCGACCGGTTATCCGGCTATTTGACGCTGCTTGCACCCCTGATCCGCGAGCGGCTTTCGCTCACCAGCGGGCGGCGCTGGCTTTCACCGGACCCTACACCGGCCACCCGGCAGGTAACAAACCGGCTGAGCCAGCTCATCGGACGGGCAGCCAGACTGCGCCTTCACAAACCTCTGTTACAACTCGAGCGCCTACTGGGATTCGTGGCCGGTGGGCATACCGCCGGGGAGGAGTTACTGATGGAGCACCTGGTGGAGGCTCCTATCGGCGAGCTGACCAGCCGGCTGAGCCGGGTGCCGGTATCCCGTGGGGACTGGAAGGGGATTGAAATACGGCTAACCGGAGTGATCCTCTTCAGCCCGGATGGGGTCGACTAGCGGGGAGAATTCGAGCGGGCGGCGGCGGCTTCCCCACCCCGAAACTCGAAGTGCGTGGAATCGAGCACCCGCTGGGGCAGCTCCTCGTCGGACACGCCCTCGCGAAGCAGGCGGGTAATCATCCTCTCCGCCAGCCCGGCAGCACTGAACCAGACACCGGACTGGATCCCCGAGTACTTCTCGGAAAACTCCGGCCGGAGCCGTGCCTCCCGCACAACCGGCTGCGAGGAGTGCCCCCCGCTCACGGCTCCAGCGTCGGGCCGAACGGGCGCGGAGACGGGTCGACCCGCTCCTCCATCGTCAGATGCCATATCTTCCACGCCTCCTCAACGGCAGCTTGCCGGGTTTCATGTCCGGCGGTCGGGTCCCGCCGGCCACTGTAGATGATCGCCGCCATGATGGCTACGAGCTCCGATGGTTGCACGGCAGTTACCCTGGTTTGGACGTCGGAGATTACGGGCCCCCCGGCGCCAGCGCAAGACGGTACATACCCGGTAATTTCCTCCGATGCCCGCTCTCCGGACCGTACTTTTCGATCTCGATGGGACTCTGATCGATTCCATTCGCCTCATTCTCGACAGCTATCACCATACGCTGGCGCAGCACGGGATCCCGGCCCGGACCGACGAGGAGTGGCTCAAGGGGGTGGGCACGCCGCTGACCGTTCAGCTGGCCGAGTGGCGCGACGAGCTGAGAACGATCGAGGCGATGATCGCCACCTACCGGGAGTACAATCTCAGGCATCATGACGGGATGGTGACGGTCTATCCCGGCATCCTGGATGCTGTCCGCGAGATCAAGGCGGCCGGCCTTCAGACCGGTCTCGTAACCAGCAAGAACCGCCATGGCGCCCTCAGGGGTCTCACCCTGGTCGGCTTGGAGGCGCTGATGGACGTCCTCGTCTGCGCCGATGAGGTGACCAACCCCAAACCGCACCCGGAGCCGGTCGAGAAGGCCGTCTCCCTTCTCGGCGCCGACCCCGCAACAACCGTCTACGTGGGCGACAGCGTGCACGACATGCATTCCGGCCGGGCTGCGGGGGTGCAGACCGCCGCCGCATTGTGGGGGCCATTCGGAAGGGCCCACCTGGAAGAGGCGAGCCCGGATTATTGGCTGGAGACCCCGAAGGACCTGGTCAATTTAGTGAGAAGTGAGAAGTGAGGTAGGAGTTGTCACGCCGCCAAACGCCCTTCTCACTTCTTAATTCTCACTTCTTACCTCCAACACCTCCCGCAAACGCTGCATGAGCAGCTCGACGGTAAACGGCTTCTCCACGTAAGCGGTGCCCTTTCCGACCGCTCCGTTGCTCATCATCGCCTTGTCGGCATATCCCGACATGAACACCACCGGCAGCTCCGGACGGCGGGCGCGCAGACGCTCAACCAGCTCATGCCCCCCCATCCCCGGCATGACGAGATCGGTGAGCACCAAGTCGATTCCCTGCTGCTTACCCTCGTAGATCTCGAGCGCGTCGGCACCGTTCCGGGCTTCGATAACGGTATAGCCGTGCCATTCGAGCAGCCGGCGCACCGATTCCCGAACGGGCGTCTCATCCTCGACCAGGAGGAGGGTCTCCTTACCGGCCACAACCGAACGCGCCTCCGGCTCGGGAGTCTCCGTTCCCACGTAGGTAGGAAAGTGAAGCCCGAAAGTGGCCCCTTCCCCCGGGGCGCTGTCGACCGTGATATAGCCGCCGCTCTGCTCCACGATTCCATACGCGGTCGAGAGCCCCAGCCCCACCCCGCTGCCGGGCGGCTTGGTGCTGAAAAAAGGCTCGAAGATGCGGCTTTGGGTGGCAGGATCCATCCCGGTGCCGGTGTCGCTGACCCAGAGAGAGACATAGTCCTCACGGGCCCCGCCGCCACCCCGGCCCGGTGCTGTTCCTTCCTTCCAATTGGCGCTACTGATCCTGACGCGGCCACCCGCGGGCATTGCCTCTCTGGCGTTGACCACCAGGTTGACCATTACCTGCTCCAGCCGAGACGGGTCCACCAGCACGGTGCCGAGGGCGGGATCGAGCTCGGTCTCTAGCACTACTGAAGGTCCGGCCAGGCGGCCAAGCATCGGCTCCAGGTCGGTGACCAGCGCGTTCAGTGACAGGACCTTTGGCTCGAGGAGCTGGCGCCGGCTAAAGGCGAGCAGCTGCCGGGTAAGGTGGGCGGCTCGCTGGCCGGCATCCTTGATCTGCTCGACATCGGCCCGGATCGGGTCCGCGGAGCGCAGGGCCTGGAGGATGAGGTCGCTGTAACTCAGGATTCCGGTGAGCAGGTTGTTGAAGTCATGTGCGATGCCGCCCGCGAGCCGGCCGATGGCTTCCATCTTCTGCGTCCGGTGGACCTGATCCTCGAGTCGGGCCCGGGTGGCCTCCTCGGCCTTGGCTTCGGTCACGTCCTGGCTGACGTTGACCGCGCCGACGATCTCCCCGCTCTCGTCGAGAAGCGGCGTGGCGGAGCTCCGGATGGTCTTCTGCTGACCGTCCGCCGTTTCGATCAACACCTCTTCGTCCGCCGAGAACTCGCCTCCGATGGCGCGCAAGGCTCCCCACTCCTCCGGACGAACCGGCTCGCCGGTGTCCGCCCACCAGCCCCGGTGCTCGGCCACCTCCTGAACTCCCGTGTCATGGCCGCCGCCCCAGAGCTGGCGGTCGGAGGTGTTGGCAACCACGATACGACCCTGCTTGTCCAGGACGGATACGCCGACCTGCAGGGCATCGAGCACCTGCTGGAGCTGGCGATCGGCGGGCTGGGCATTGGATAGCCCCGAATTGGCGCTGACCACCCTGACCGGGGCGCCGGTCTCGTCGCGCGCGATGTGGGCGCGATCCTGGACCACGGCGAACGATTCGTCCGCCCGGCGGAAGCGATATTCCTCGGTCCAGACGTCCCCACCCTGGGCTATTGTGGTATCCAGGCTGCCCAGTACCCGCTCTCGATCGGCGGGGTGAATCCGCTCATACCACCACGAGGCGGTGTCGCCCAGCTGAGACCACTGGTAGTCGAGCAGTGGCCCGGTTCCCTGGTCCCAGACCAGGCGATCGGTTACCAGATCCCAGTCCCATACCGCCTGCTTCGAGGCCTTGGCAAGCAGACGGTAGCGCTCCTGACTTTCCCGCAGCGCGATCTCGGCGTGCTTTCGCTCGGTGATATCCTGGATTGTCGCCAGGAGATGGCCCGGCTGGCCTTCGGGGCCGCTCAGCAGCGAGACGTGGACCAGGGTCCATACAACCTGGCCCGACGGCCGGACATACCGCTTCTCCATCGTGTAGGTCTTGGCTTCTCCAGCCAGCAGCAGCCGGAGGGCCTCCCGGTCGGCCGACACGTCGTCTGGATGGGTTCGTGCCTCCACCGAAAAGCCGATCAGGTCCTCCCGTGACACATCCAGGAGGCCGCAGACCGCCCAGTTGACCCGTACCCAGCGGCCATCGGTCGAGATCAGCGCCATCCCGATACCAGAGTCCTCGAAGCTGCTGTGGAACTGCTCCTCGCTCTCCCTGCGCCCGTGCTCGGCGTGCCGCCGCTCGGCGATCTCGGTGCGCAGCTCAATTTCGGTGGCCACCGATGCCGCCAGATCCTGGAGCAGCGCGATGTCCCGTTCCGACCAGAGGCGGGGAGTCTTGTCGATCGCGCACAGCGCGCCGATGGCATGACCCTGGAGGGTGACCACCGGCACCCCGGCGTACGCCACCCAGCCCAGCTCCCGGATGACCGGATTGTGCCGCAATAGCGGGTGGCGCCTGGCATCTTCCAGGACCAGAGGCTCTCCGGTAGCCACCACCTGGCCGCAGAAGGAGAATGAAATCGGATTGGACCGGCGGGAGGCCCAGGGCTCAGGTAACCCGGTGGCGCTCTTGAAGAATTGATGGTCGTCGGCGACGAGCGAGATGAGGGAGACGGGAGTACCCAGCAGACGCGACGCCATGCGCGTGAGCCGGTCGAACGCCTCCTCGGGCGGGGTATCGAGGAGGTCGGTGCGGCGCAGCGCGGCCAAGCGGTCGGGGCGTGTCAGTAGACTCAGGGTCATCTCAGGGGATATCTACCTACGCCGCCATGACTTGCTAGTTGGAATCGCCTAACACTCGGCCGGGCGCACGGAGGCCCTTCGGTGAGAACTTACGCACCGGACAGGAGACCGCAATGTGAATAGCCTTGCACTAGAAGCGGCTGGTGAGGCAGCTCACGTGCTCGCAGCACGGTCTCCGGCCAGGCCGAAGGCCGGAGGGGCAGACTGGCTTGCCAAGCCCTTAAGGGGGGCTATCTTCCCGCCGCCGCCACCGAAAAGGACCCTGATGCGCCTCCTGCCTCGCGACGAAAAATTCTTCGATCTCTTCACCTCGGTTGCCGAGCTCAGCGTCGAAGCCGCCAAGCTGCAGCTCGATCTGCTCCGCGCTGATGGCTACCACCGCGGGGCCATTGTGGACGCGATCAAGCGGCTGGAACA
>JALYPB010000181.1 GCA_030856585.1 Gemmatimonadota bacterium
GTCCAAGCCGGCCCTGGCGGTCGTCAAGAAGCAGAAGGACACCGGGGTCTGGGGCGGGAACCTCCTCGGCCTGGCCATTTCGGCGGCGCATGGGGTCAAGGACGTCGGTACAATCCCTCAATATCGACGGCTCCTCCAATTGGAGTGGCCCCGGACAGGGCGGCCCTTCAAGCTGGCGGACAGGGTTCTCTTCCGACTTCTCTCCCGGGACGAAGATCCGTCGCTCCTCTTCGAGTTCCAGAAAGCGGTCAGGGCCGATCCCGAGGCGGAGGCGTGGGCTCGTGGAATCATGCGCGAGGCGGCCTCAGCGGCCTTGGCCGAGGCCGGCCATGCCGAAGACCCCCGGCTCCGGGGGGCGGGACATAAGATCGCCAGCGCCATTTCCCAGTTCCTCCGCAGCCCTCTGGCCGAGAAGCCGTTCCTCAAATCCGGCAAGCAGATCGTACTGCACCCGGAGGCTCACCCCCCCAGCTGGTATTCTGTCGCGATGCTGGCGTCGATGCCGAATCTGCAAAGGGAACGAGCCGGGTTTACCGAGAGGTTGGGACACTATCTGGCCCAGCCCGCGCCGAAAAAGGCCTTCGTGATTCAGGTGGGGAAGAAGACGGTAAGGCCGCAGCATCTGATCCTGGGTGATCCCATTGAGGCGGACAGCAAGGGTGTGCCGAAAGACATCCCCTTGGCTCTACACTACATAGAGCTATTAGCCCGGATGGGAGCCCTGGAGTGGGCACCGGTGGCCACCAAGGTGCTGGCCCGCCTCCTCAAGGACCTGGACGACGATGGAATTTGGCGTCCCAAGAACCTTCGCTCGCAGCCGAAGGCAGGCAACAAGATCACCCATCACTACTACCCTCTGCATCTGGACGCCAAGACAACCGAAGGCCGGGAAGTGGATATCACCTTCCGCCTGGCGTTGATTGGCAAATCGCTGGGTTGGACCCCCTCGTATAGCTGATCGTCGTCTTGCGGCTGGTGGGGTAGTTTGTCATACTACTACCAATGCCGCGAATTGATCTCACCAGGTTCGGCTTCACCCCGACCGAGACCCTCATATACGAGGTTCTCCTTACCAGCGGCCCCGGGACCGGCTATGCCATCGCACGCGCCGCTGGACTCGCTCGAGCCAATGCTTACAGCGCTCTGGAAGGGCTAGTGGCCAAGGGGGCTGCCCGGGTCGAGGGCGGACGTCCCCGTCACTATCGCCCGGAGCCGCCCACCACTCTCATAGCCCCGATCGCGAATGAGAACGGGCTGGCGCTGGAACGTCTGAGCGCCGATCTGGACACGATCGCAGTTCCAGACACCCCCACCGTGGTCGAGATCGAGACCGGCCGAGCGGTGCTTCAGCTCATCACGCATGACGTGGCCAGGGCTAGCCGGTCAGTGGCGCTGGCCGCACCGCCGGACGCGTTCCCGCTCCTGGCTCCGGCTTTGCGCCGGCCGGTTTCCTCGGGCCTGCCGGTCGAGCTTTACTCCACCGCGCCGGTCGACCTGGGGTTCCACCCGGTCGAGATCATTCCAGAGGGCCACTCCTGGCCGGGGATGCCCATCATTTCGGTCGTCGACGATCGGAGTGCCATTCTGGGATCCCGTCAAGGCAGCGAAGTACGGGGTCACTGGAGTACGGCCCCGGCCCTGGTTGCGGCGGCCCGTTTCACTCTCCAACGCCTTCGTGTACCGCCATGAGCGATCCGATTGATCGGGCGTTCCATGAGCTGCAACGCGAGTATCTGAGTACCATGCCCGCGCGACTGGACGAGCTGCGTGCGGATGTCGCAGAATTCCGGGACGGACACCGAACCGCCGTGGATTCACTCAAGACCCGGCTTCACCGCCTGGCGGGATCGGGCGGATCATACGGGTTCCTCGAGGTCAGCTCAATTGCGAGGGAGGCGGAGCACTGGCTGGCTCGCAACCCGCCACCGGGTGAGTCCGATCAGCTCGGCGCGATCGTGGACCGCCTGGCGAGAGCAATCGGCATCGCCGAAGCCGAGATAGCCGACCCCGGCGCCGCCCTGACCGCCGGCCCGACACCACGGGCACTGGTCCTGATGCGGCCCACTCCGGTTCGAGATCGAATTGCCCAGGAACTCCGGGACGCGGGCTATGAAGTCCGCTACGGAACTCGGCAGGACGACCCCACCTCGACTCCGCACGCCGATTTTCCCCATTTGGTCGTGATCGGGGGGGAAGCCGGTGAAGGGGATCCTTCGGCCATAGCCTCCGCCTGGACACGCGACCCTGCCCGGCGCCCGGGAGCCGTCGTCCTGGTGGAGACGCTTCGAGCAGTGGATCGGCTCCGAGCCATAGCCGCCGGCGTGGATGCCGTGTTTCCGGCTGAACAGGTGGAGCAAAGGCTTCAGCGCTACGCTCGTACGTTCGCCCGGATCGGCCCCCCGCCATCGAGCGTGTTGTTGGTGGACCCCGAGGGATCCCCGCCGTCGGAAATTGCGCGCCACCTGGAAGAGGCCAGCATCAAGGTCATCCGCTGCCAGGCGGGGCAGAATCTGCTGGATTGGCTGGAGCGGGAGCGCACCGACCTGCTGCTCCTGAACACCCGCGTGACCGAGCCGGATGCGTTCACCCTTACCCGGCTGGTGCGGCAGGATGCCCGCTACAGTCTGCTACCCGTCATTGTTCTCGGAACCGAGAGCGGTCCTGACCGCATTGCGGCGCTCCGCGCTGGGGCCGATGATTTCCTCCTCACCGACTCCGATCCGGACCTTCAGGTCCAGACCGTGATCGCCCGGGCGGCCCGGGGGCGTCGGGTGCGGGAGATGGTTCATCGCGACGGTCTCACCGGCCTGCTGAATCAGGCTACACTGGTGTCCGAGCTGGAGTATGCGGTGGAGCACAGCCGGCGCCACGGGGAGCCGCTGGCCTTCGTGTTGTTCGAGCTGGAGAACTTCCGCGGAGTTGGCGACCGACTGGGACCCCGCATTGGCGATGAGATTCTGCTCCACATCGCCGCTGTGTTTCGATCGAACGTCCGGGCCAGTGATGTCATCGGCCGCTACGGCGGTGACGCGTTCGGCATGCTGCTCCGGGGTGCCAGCGCCACGGGGATCACGGTTCTGACGGAGAAGCTGCACCGGCTGCTGGCAGAACAACCGGCGCAAACCACCGGAGGGGTGGTCGAGATGCTCCCCGTGAGCGTGGGTGCGGCCGTGTTCCCCCGCGATGGGATGTCGGCCGCCGAGCTGATCCACGCGGCGGGTCGAGCGGTGAGGCAGGCGGGCGGGGAAGCGGGGAAGCGGGACAGCGGGTAAGCGGGACGTTGAAGGGCAGAAAAAAGACCCTCCGAGGCAGCGAACTGTCTCTGGAGGGTCTTCTGTTACTC
>JALYPB010000182.1 GCA_030856585.1 Gemmatimonadota bacterium
GTGTAGAGCGTGTCGGCGTAGGTGCTCGCCATGATGCTCCGGGCCGCGGTCCACACCGCGGTGGTGTCGGTGGCACTCACCAGCCGCCGGTCCGCCGGCCACTCGCTGGTGGCCAGGCTGTCGAGCCACGGCGGATGGGCGGCAACCTCGAGGAGATGGCCCGGAGCGTCGGTCTCGAAGACGCCGGCATCCACCCGGAATACGTAGGCCGGGCGGCGATTGGCCTCATCGATGTAAGCCAGGGAGACAGTGGTCGCCCGCCAGCGCCGTCCGGCGGGTCCGCGCAGCGGCCCGACCAGCGGAAACCGCGCGGTGGATCCGTCAGACGCCAGGAAGACGAGTCCGCTATCGGTGACGGTGAAGCGACCTTGGACCGGAGGAAGACCGCGGGGCGAGAAGTAGCCGTGGATCACGGCACCGCGGGCCAGACCCCGCCCGAGGGAAGCTCGCTCCACCATGCGCACGCGCAGTGTGTCGCGCGGAGGTGCTTCGGCCCCGGGGGCGTAACCTGCTGCGCGGAAACCGCCAGGCGCCGCTGCTCCGGCGATGGCTGCGGCGGCCGCCACCAGGAGCAGGCAACCCTCGAAAGTCGTCCGCCGGCTCAACGCCGCGCGACGCTCCCCGGATCGGCCGGCGTCATTTCGACATGGTCCACCGGATGCCCCCAGGTGGTCTCGACCAGGATACCGGTGAGGGCCACAATGAGGAGCACCATCGCTACGAGGATCGCCAGCGCAGCCCGCCCGAACTTGGGAGACTGGCTCGAGCCGGCAGAGCTGGCAGATACGACGCTGGACTGGGCAGACGCGGTCATCGGTTTCCGAGGTACTGAGTTGGAGTTGGACTAGCTGGGAATGCGAAGGCGCTTGCCGGCCTTGAGCGTGTACTGGACTGGAAGCGCATTGGCCCGGCGCAGCGCGCGCAGGCTGATGCGATAGCGCCGGGCAATGCCGCTCAGGGTTTCGCCCGAGCGTACCCGGTGGGTTGCCAGCCGGGCGTGTCCTGAGCGTGCAGCCTTGCCGATGGCCCGGATGGCCAGGGCCGACGGAATGGCAACCGCCGGGATAACCAGCCGCGAGCCGGTCTTCAGCGCGGATGGCTTGACCTTGGGATTGGCTGCCTGGATCTCGCTGGTCGGCAGGTGATAGCGCGCTGCAATACGTCCGAGGCGCTCGCCTTGGCGCACCACGTGGGTCAGGTACTGAACCCGTGCCTTGGGAGGCAACGAGTTGTAACCGGCGGCCACCTTTTCGCCTGACCCGGCGGGGAGGCGGATCACCGATTCCGAGCGCGGCGGTGTGGCCAGCCGGAGGTATTGCGGATTCATCTCGCGGATCTCGGCTACGCTGACGTCTGCCAGGCGGGCAATGACGTCCAGCCCGGTGCTGCTGCTGACCACCAGCGAGTCATAGGTAAACGGCGCCGGGATCGGCGCGGTGATGCCGTAGCGGCCGGGCTGCTTCGCGATGAGGGCAGCGGCGATCAGCTTGGGCACGTAGTCCTGGGTTTCCACCGCGAGAAGGCGGGTGCTGGCCAGACGAAAGAAGGCGTGGTCGCTGGTGATCTCCCGGGCATCGATAGCCGTTTCCAGATCGTCGGAAGCCGAATCGGCTTCGAGCTGCGCCTCCTCCTCAGCCGCCACCATGGAGTCGGTCACTTCAGTCTGGATCAGAGTATCGGCCTCGACCTGCGGGTCGGTTGCCACGTCCCACTGGAGCTTGCCCAGGCTGCGCGAAACCTTGCCGGCACCGGCGTTGTACGCCGCCGCGGCCAGATAGAGCGAGCCGAACCGGTTACGGAGATGTCGAAGGTGGCGGGCTGCCGCGTCGGTGGCCTTCACCGGATCGCGCCGCTCGTCAACCCAGGTATCCACCCGAAGTCCGTAACCCTTGCCCGTCTCCTTCATGAACTGCCACATGCCGACGGCGTGAGCCCGGCTGACTGCGTCGTTGGAGTAGCCGCTCTCGATCAGTGCCAGATATCCGAGGTCGCCGGGCAGTCCCTCCTGCTCAAAGCGGGTGCGGATCATCGCTTCATAGCGGGCGCCGCGGCTCAGGAAGACGGCCATCCCGGTGCGGGAGACGCCCTGGAAGTACTTCAGGTAGTACTGAACCCGCGGGTGGGAGGCAAAGGTGCGGACGTCGATATCCCAGCTGATCTCGTCCGCGCCGAACTCCGGCACCACTCTCGAATCGGGCTCCGCGTCGGTCAGGTCATTGAGCGCTGCATCGGCCTCCGCATCATGGCCGACGGATGGACCGTCGAAGGTCATGAGGAGCGGATCCGGGACGGGAGCGTTGGCGCTGAAGTTGGGGGCCGGCAAAATGGAGGGCGCGCACCCGGCGAGGGCCAGGAGATTGGTCCAGAGAATAAGACGCTTCATGCCTGCCAGGAATTAGAAGTCGGAGAAGAATTATCAACGATTAGAGCGCTCGTTTGCACAAAATGGGCCGCACGTGCAGAACGCGACGGCGCTTTGTGAGATAAGCACTTACACAGTGGGGCTCTCCGAGAGGTGCCATCCGGGCTCCGGCAAAAAACGTTCGCCCCGCGCAGAACGCAGCGTTAGCGGTTGCCCCTTGGGGCCGTTAATTTCAGCCGCCAATGACTGCACCCCTCCGCCACGATCCCTACGCCGCGCTCCGCATTCCCAACTTCCGCTGGTTCGTCGCCAGCCTGATGGCGATGACGGTAGCGACCCAGATCCAGGCGGTGGTTGTGGCCTGGCAGATATACGAGCTCACCCACGACCCGCTCTCGCTTGGGCTGATCGGTCTGGCAGAGGCCGTGCCGTTCATCGCCGTCGCGCTGCTTGCCGGACACGTCGCCGACCGGGTCAATCGCGTTCGCATCTCGCTGGTGGCCCTCGGCGCGCTGTTTCTCTGCTCGGTGGCGCTCCTCGGCTTTACGCTGAGCCCCGGCATCATTTCGGCCGGCCGGATCTGGCCCATCTACCTGGTCATCTTCCTCAGCGGCATCGCCAGGAGCTTTCTCCAGCCCGCGCGCTCCGCGCTTGGCGCCGAGCTGGTGCCGCGGGCGCTCTACCCCAACGCGGTGACCTGGCGCAGCTCCACCTGGCAGCTCGCGGAAGTCCTGGGCCCCGCGATCGGGGGCCTGGTCTACGGCTTCGGTAGCGCCACCGCGGCGTACGCGACCGATGCGGGAATCATGGCGGTTGCGCTGTTTTCGCTGGCCCGGATGCGCCACTCACCAACGCCGAGCTCGCCCACCAACGAAACGTTTCGGGAGAGCCTCGCTACCGGCATACGGTTCGTCCGGGGTCAGCCGGTGATCCTGGGCGCGCTGACCCTCGATCTGTTTTCGGTCCTATTCGGCGGGGCAGTGGCGTTGCTGCCGGTCTTTGCTGCCGAAATCCTGCACGTCGGTCCGGAGGGGCTGGGAGTACTACGCGCGGCCCCGGCGGTGGGGGCGGTGCTGATGTCCCTGATTCTGGCTCACCTCCCTCCACTCCGTCAGGCGGGCAAGGCCCTGCTCATCAGCGTGGCGGTGTTTGGCCTCAGCGTCATCGGGTTCGGCCTGTCGCGCGATTTTCTGCTATCGATCGTGCTGTTGGCGGTGGGCGGGATGTCGG
>JALYPB010000187.1 GCA_030856585.1 Gemmatimonadota bacterium
CGAAGAAGCCCAGTGTGGCCCTGTTCTTCTTGGGCGTGACACCTAACAGCCCAAAGAAGGGGATCAGGAACATTCCCAGGAACACCGCCTTGCCGATCGGCAGCCAGTGTCCCCAAAGCCGGGCAAAGACGAAGCCGGTCTCCTCCGGAAGATTGCCGTACCAGATGACCAGGAACTGGGCCCACATCAGATAGGTCCAGAAGACAGTAAAACCGAAGCACAGTTTACCCAGGTCGTGCCGCTGCTTGGGAGATACGAGGTCCGCCACCCCCAGGTGTCGCGCCCCGTAGATCATCAGCAGGGCCAGCAGCATGTGGGCACCGAGGAACGACCCCATGAAGTAGAAGCCGCCGAGCAGGTTCGAGAACCAGTGAGGCTGGAGCGCCATGATGCCATCGAACGCCACCAGGGTGAAAACGTAGGCGTAGAGCACCAGGTAGATCGGGGCCAGACGGCGGATTCGGGCTTCATGCTCGGCCGCGGGACTGCGGTTGTACTCACCGGCCCAGCGCTCGTAGAGCTGCCGGCGCCCACCGGCCACCATGCTCCGCACGGCGTGGATGTCCGGCGTTACATCGGCTCGTACCAGCCTCCACCCAACCACGGTCAGTGCGAGCAGCCCCAGCCCCAGCCGGCCGAACATGAAGCCGTGGGAGAGCCAGACCGCCTTGGAGTGCGGCAGCTCATGCAGCGCGATTTGCATGGGGCCGTAGATGTACTCGTAGCCCGATGTGAAAATCAGCACAAGGCCGATCAGCGAGATCGGAAGGAACGCGACCGCAGCCTCGGCGAATCGAATGATCAGGCCGGACCACTTGGCATTGGTGACCTTATGCACCGCGGCAAAAGCCACGCTGCCTCCGGCCAGACCAGTGAAGTAGATCCAATTGACATGGAAGAGCTGCCAGGCGCGAAGGGCCAGTGCCTCTCCACTGGTCAGCGACCGAATGAAGAGGATCAGGCCGAGGATCGTGAGACCGGCGCCGACGCCGAGAAACAGGTCATAGCGACCGCTCACCGCCCGCTGTACCAGCCTTTCCCGCACGGTTGGGCTCATCGTGGCACCGCCGCCGTGGAACCTGTAGCACTGGGTCCTGGAGGAATCGGAGTGGCATCACCCGGAGTGACCGGCGCCACCGCCTGAAGTTTTCGCACGTGGCTCACGAGGGCCCAGCGGTCGGCAGGCACCACCACCTTGTCGCCGTAGCGGGGCATCACGCCGCGGCCATAGCGGATGATCCCGTAGATGTACCCATCGGCATAGGCTCGTGCCCGGGGCGTCAGCAACGAGGGGGCACCCATCTGGCGTGACATGGTACCGTCGGCGTTTCCAGTGGGCCCGTGGCATACGCTGCAGAAGTTCTGATACAGGGTGTCCCCCGCAGCTTCGACCTCACGTGGGATCACCGGCACAGACGGCCCCGGAGAATGTGCGGCGGTCGTCAGAGGATTCTTCAGCGCGTTGATGGTCGTAGTCTTGCCGGACAGCCACTCTGCCGACCAATCGGGCTCTCCCCCGCTCACGGGAACCGAGCCCTCCGGAGAATACCGTGGCACCGACGACGTCTCGTAGGGACGGATGTACCGGGCGTGGACCATGTGATCGAACCAGGGAATGATGTGCCACAGGTCATCCGGCGACGGGAGTCGATGGTAGTAGAAATCGCAGGCGCCGCAGAGCAGCAGAAGCATCGCCCAAGCTGCTCTGCGGCGTCCCGAACGCAGTGAGGGATCTCTCGGGTCTGCGCGCCACCTAAGCCGTCTCATGGCGCACCTCCACTGCACCGGCCGAGCGCAGCAGCTGTTCGATGGGACCCAGCTGATCGGAAGCCGTAGGCACGAATATGCCGATGGTGTCATCGCTGAAGCGCGGGTCGTACGGAGTTCCCCGTTTTCCCATCAGCACCGAGAAGAGCGCAACGGCGGCCACCGTGCTGAGCGCCCCCATCAGGATCGTCAGCTCGAATCCGATGACCACGTAGGGCGGGATCGAGGCGATCGCCTTCCCGCCGACCACCAGAGGCCAGTCGTGCGACATCCAGATGGTCATCGCAAAGCCCGCGGTACAGCCGGTGAGGCCGCCGATGAGGGTGAGAAGTCGCACCGGGCTCACCTTATGCTCCAGCGCCTCCTCGATCTCGTGATTGGGTGCCGGGGTGTACACCACGAGATCGCGGTACCCCTTGGCGCGGAGCGCGCGGATCGCGTCGACCGCCGCATCTACGTGCAGGAACGACGCCACCACGCCGGATGCACGCGCGGCCGCCCTGCTGCCCGGCTTCAGAAAGGCCATCACCCGTGACCTCCCCGTCTCCGCGGCATCGGGATCATCTCCTTGATCTCCTGAATGGCCACGATGGGGAAGGTCTTGGCGAAGAGGAGGAACCACATCCCGAACCAGCCGAACGAGCCCAGCAGGATCCCCCAGTCGGCCCAGGTGGGGTTCATCTGGTCCCAGGCCCAGGGGATGTAGTCGTTGCTGAGCGACGACACGATGATCACGTAGCGCTCGAACCACATCCCGATATTGATGAAGATCGAGATTACGAACAGTGACGTGAGGTTGGTGCGGATCTTTCGGAACCAGAGCAGCTGAGAGACGAAGGCGTTACAGATGATCATGGACCAGCCGGCCCACCACATGGGGCCGAACGCCCGCCGGTAGAAAGTGGTCTGCTCGAAGGTGTTGCCGCTGTACCAGGCGACGAAGTACTCCATGGCGTAGGCGTAGAGCAGAATCGAGCCGGTCAGCAGCGTCAGCTTTGCCAGATTATCGAAGTGGTACGAGTGGATCATGTGCTCGATCCTGAGCGCCCGCCGGAGCGGAATGATCAGGGTCAGCACCATGCCGATGCCCGAGTAGATGGCGCCGGCCACGAAATAGGGCGCGAAGATCGTCCCGTGCCAGCCGGGGACGATACTCACCGCGAAGTCCCAGGACACGACCGAGTGGACCGACAGGACCAGCGGCGTCGCCAGAGCGGCGAGGTAGAGATACGCCCTCGAGTAATGCCGCCACTGATTATCCGTTCCCTTCCAGCCCACCGAGCTCCAGGAATAGATCGCCTTCCGCCAGCCGGTGACCTTGTCCCGCACTGCCGCCACATCGGGAATCAGCCCGAACACCAGGAACGTGGTGGACACCGTGAGGTAGGTGGAGATGGCGAACACGTCCCAGATCAGCGGCGACTTGAAGTTGGGCCAGAGGTACCGCTCGTTAGGGTACGGGAGGAGCCAGTAAAAGATCCACTGCCGGCCGATATGGATGATCGGAAAGAGACCGGCCGTCATGACCGCGAAGACGGTCATTGCCTCGGTGGATCGATAGACCGCGGTGCGCCAGGGCGACCGAAAGAGAAACAGGATTGCCGAAATCAGCGTGCCGGCGTGGCCGATACCCACCCAGAAGACGAAGGTGGTGATGTACACGCTCCAGAAGACCGGCGGATTGTACCCCGCGTGCCCCAGACCGTCCTTCAGGAGCACGAGGAAGGTGCAGATCCCGATCAGGAAGAGCGAGACCGCCCCGAACAGCAGCAGGACATATCCCCGGCTCGGCGGCCCCAGCGTCGCGACGACGTCGCGGGTGACCTCGGCGTGGGTCTGATTGATCACGTGCCCGTCGGGGGCGTCGTGCGGTTGGGCGACGACAGCCATCGGTTAAGCCTCCGCCGGGAGCAGGACCTTGGCCAGATACGTGATCGCCGAGCGGGTGTTGAGGTCCTCCAGCACTCGGTAACCCCTTGGATCCTGATGGAGCCGCGCGACCCGGCTGGCAGGATCGTTGACGTCTCCGAACACGATGGCATCCGAGGGGCAGGCCTGGGCGCAGGCGGTCACCACGTCACCATCGCGGATCGCGCGGTCTTCCAGACGAGCATCGTTTTGCGCGCCGCGGATTCGCTGGATGCAGAAGGTGCAATTCTCCATAACTCCGCGCGCCCGTACGGTGACATCGGGATTCAGCTGGAGGTGGAGCGGCTCGGGCCAGGATATCTGGTTGTACTTGTACCAGTTGAAGTAGCGCACCTTGTAGGGGCAGTTATTGGCGCAATAGCGGGTGCCGACGCATCGGTTGTACACCTGTCCATTGAGGCCATCCGGTGTGTGATAGGCGGCATACACCGGGCAGACCGGCTCGCACGGCGCGTTGGAGCAGTGCTGGCAGAGCATCGGAACGAATCGGGCGGTGACCGGCTCGCCCGGCTCTTTTCCACCCTCCCAGTACCGCTCGATCCGGATCCAGGTCATCTCCCGGCCCTTGCCGATCTCGGTCTCTCCCACCGTGGGGATGTTGTTCTCGGCATAGCACGCCGTGACGCAGGCCTGACAGCCGGTGCACTTGGCCAGGTCGATCGCCATGCCCCACCGGGGGTGGTCGCCCTCGTAATTGTCGTGCTTCGTGTCCTGGATCTGCCTGTCACTCCAGCCCTTGATCGCCTCGAGCTCTTCCTCGGTGTTGATCTCGTGCTTGCCGCGTCCCTCGGCGAGGTAAGCCTGCTCGACGGTGAGACCCTTCTTTGCGGCTTCCAGGGACACGGCCTCGGCGATGCCCCGCCCCAGCTGGCGCGGATTGCCCGCGATTGACGCCAGCGCCTTGTATTGGCCGGTCTTCTCCACCGACACTTTGGTCGAGATGTAGGGCAGGAAGTCTCCGGCGGGTGCGCCGAGCAGGTCGAGCGCATTGACGCCCCGCCCCCTCGCGTACGAGCCATACTCCGTGTGCCCCAGACCCAGCGGTACCGCCACCACGTCCGGGTGAATGCCCTGATAGATGAACACCGGTGCTTCGATGGAGCCGTGGGGGGAGGTGAGGCGAAGAATCTCGCCGTCCCGCAGGTCAAGCTCGCGGGCGGTGTCAGGGTGAAGCTCGACCCAGGAGTGCCAGGTGATCTTGGTGACGGGATCACTGTTCTCCAGCAGCCACGGCTTGTTGGCGCCGCGGCCGTCGTGGAGCAGGCTGTGGGCATAGGTGGCAAAGACGAACTGGCCATTCCCCTCGAAGCTGGGCTTGGTATAGCGCACCTGGGCGCCGCGAGCGGCCAGCGATACGCGTGGGGGAGCCGGCGATTCATCGAAGACCCCGCCTCGCTGGAGTGCGCCGTGCCAGAACGCGGCGAAATCCTTTTCTTTCCGTCCGGCTGCGAGGGCCTGCCAGCGAACGTGGAGGTGCTCCTTGTACGATGGGGCGGTGAAGCGGGCCAGTGGTCCACCCACTGCCTTGGCAGTCCGAAGTAGCAGGTCACCGGTAGCCATGGTGTTGAACACCGGCTCCATAACCGGCTGCATCAAGCTGTGGACGCCGGCGCGGGGCCGCAGATCGTCCCACCGCTCCAACGCGTGATGCTGGGGCAGCAGGAGATCGCAGAGTGTCGAGGTCTCGTCCAGATACATCGAGGTGGAAACCTTGAACGCGGCCTTCTGGAACTTGGCGGCGAAGCCGCTGGTGCGGGGCAAGGTGTAGGCGGGATTCGCCTCGTGCACAATTGCGACTTCCACCTGTCCCGCGTCGAGCGCGGCCAGCAACGACTGCAGCGCGCCGTACCCGTCGCCGGTGTCGAGGTCCGCGCCGAACCGGACCGTCTCGCCGATGTTGCCGGCCGCGTAGTTCAGGATGTTTACAGCGGCACAAACCTCGGTTGCGCCAGCGTGCTGGCTACCGACCCCACCGGCCACCGCTAGGCTCGGTCGAGCGGCGCCGAACTCGCGCGCGAGCTGCTGGATCGTGGCAACAGGAAGCCCGGTCTCCTGAGCCGCCATCTCCGGGGTAAAGCTCGCCAGCGCGCCGCGAAGTGCAGCCCCTTCCCCGCGGGCACCCCGCTCGCCCAGCAGCAGGCTTGCCATCGCAAGGGCCAGGGCCGCCTCCGAGCCGGGCCGGATAGGATGCCACTCGTCAGCGTTTAGACCGGTGAGATCCATCCGCGGCGCCAGGTAGACGAACTTGGCCACGTCCCGATCCGCAAATCCGTGGGAACGGGCGAAACCGCGCGCGTTCTCGATCGAGGCTGGCCCGGTGTCGAGGAAGTCTGCGCCGAATGACACGATGTATTTCGCGCGGCCAAAGTCGTATGCCGCCACCTGGTCGAGGCCGAACACCTGGCGGTTTGCCGCGCGAACCGGCTCCGAGCCGAAGGTCTCGTACCGCACCACCCGGCCGCCCAGCGCTCGGACCCATTCGCCCAGCAGGTCGGAGAACGTGCCCCGTCCCGCGCCCGAGATCACCGCCACCTTGTTGCCGGCCGGCCCAAGCTTGCCCGCCAGACGCGCGATTGCGTCGTCCCAGGTGATTTCCTGGAGCTGGCCGTTCGCGCCCCGCGCCATCGGACCCTTGAGCCGTCCGGGATTGTAGAGCCCCTGGAGTCCCGCCTGCCCCCGGGAGCACAGCTTTCCCTGGTTGACCGGGTGGTCGGGATTGCCCTCCAGCTTGACCGCACGGCCCTCCCTGGTGCGCACGTGCAGACCGCAGCCGGTGGCGCACTCGGTGCAGGTGCTGGAATACCAGGTGGCCACACCGGGGACCTGATCCTCCGACTGCACCAGATAGGGGATCAGCTTCTCGACCTGCCCGGTCGAGCAGCCGGACAGGGCAATAGCCCCTCCGCCCGAGGCGCCCAGGACGGTCAGGAAACGACGGCGGTCGAGGGTGGACTTCGCTTCGTCAGCCATTGTGAATTCCTGATTTGTCATCCTGAGCGAAGAGAAGGATCTCTGTGCCTCCGAAGGGATCCTTCGCTGCGCTCAGGATGACCGCGCCTCGCGCGGTCAGTAATGACATACCGAACAATCCCGCGACACTTTCCGCTCGATGTGGCACGTGATGCAGAATCCCATGTTGTCCACCTTGTTCACTTTGAAGACCTGCGGCATCCGCTGCACGTCTCCGTGGCAGGTGGCGCAGGCAGTGGGGCCCATGGCCTTGACGTGACGCTGATGGGGGAAGTGCGCGTGCCGCGCGAGATAGTGGACCCGGACCCATTCGATCGGCTTCTTCTGGGTCCATGCCTGGCGCAGCTTCTTGATCTCGGTCTGGTGCGAGCTGTCAGTCCCGCCGATGACGAGATGGCAACCCATGCAGGTTTGTACCGTCGGGATTCCCGGCTCGGGCGACACCATGACCGAGTAGTGGCAATACTGGCACTGCATCTTGTACTGGCCGGCGTGGATATCGTGGCGGAAGAAGATCGGCTGACGCGGTCCCTTGAGGGAGCCGGTGTCGGACGCGGAGAGGACCGGAGCGACGATGGAGTCAGCCACCGTCCTGGTCTGCTGTGCGTAAGGGGGAACCCCGCCGAGCGTAAGGAGGGCGGCAACGCCTCCGGCCGCGACGCCACCGACGACGTATGCCAGCTTACGCATTCATCATCTCACCGCTGAGGAAGTGCCCTGTTCGTGAAACGAGTTGCTGGCCGCGAAAAAAAAGCGAGGTCCCCATCGTTGTAATGCGCGCGAAGTATAGTCCGCGCATTCTATTACACAACCCGATGCCAATTTGTATTCCGACTAAATCAGTCGGTTTCGATTTCGTCCGGTCTCGGGGACTGGGCGCGGGGCGCCCGCCGAAGCGTGGGCCGCTCCGCGATCCACTCCGCCTTGCGTCGCACCAGGGTGAGGAATGCGTCCACCACGCGTCGGTCGTCCAGCTCCAGCCAGCACCATTTCACCGGTCCGGTCCGCTGCCCCTCCAGGATCGCGCGAGCCAGGGACCCGGCCACCTTGGCTCCCTTGGCGAGACGCATCTCTTCGCTCTCCGACAGGGTGAAGGTGACGTCGAGACCACTCCGCATGAAATGCAGCCAGCACAGCTTTCGGTTGCCGATCCCGTACTCCCAGGCCCACTGCCACGTGGGCCCCATGAACCGGACCTGCTCTGACGCGCCATCGATCGCCAGCAGACCGGTACGCAACGCCCGAAAACGGGCGGCGAGAGTCGCCGGCAAGTCGGTCAGCGGGGCCGTGGACACCGGCTCAACCGCCTCATTCACGTAGAGGTTGGACGTCCAGTAGGCGTTCGATCGTCCCATCAGGAGTCTCCTCGGGGAACTCGCTCCAGATACCGGATCACTTCGATCCCCATGGCCCGCAACAGCGAGGCTTCGCGTCCGTCGAGCCCGGCACGGAACACGATCTCACGGAAGGAGCGCATGACGCTTTCGGACCGGCGGGTCTTGAAGAAGTCGATCGCCCAGAGGGCACCGGTCCAGTCGGTGAAGAGCTCCTCGAGCTGGGCCGAGGTGGCGGGGTCGGCCTGATTGCGCGGCGGCTTCATCGGCGTGCTCTCGCCCCCGCGTGCATTCCAGGTCTCGTATGCCATGATCGCCACTGCCTGCGCCAGATTGAGCGAACGGTGGCCGGGATCGGTGGGGATGGTGACCAGGGCGCTGCACAGGTCCAGCTCGGCATTGGTCAGGCCATGGTCCTCCCGGCCGGCCACGATGGCGACCGGACCGGCAACGCCTTCTTCCATCATCGCCGTGGCGGCTTCGCGCGGCCGGAGCACCCGGCGCTTGGCCGCGCGCTCGCGCGCAGTCAGTACCGCGGTGAACACGCAGTCCGCGATGGCCTCCTCCAGCGAGTCCAGAATCTCGATCTGGGCAACCAGGTCGGCCGTGTTGTGAGCGATGCCTTCGATCCGGTACGGGTCGAAGACCTCCGGCTGCACCAGGCGCACGCGCTCGATCCCGAAGTTCTTCGCGATCCGCACGGCGCTGGCGATGTTCACGATGTCTTGCGGGTTGACCAGGACGAGGATGGGCGGAGGGCGGCGGGGCGGGTGCCCTCTGGGCGGATGGGCGGCGGGGCGGTCTGCTGCAGAGAGAGGTTCCTCGCTGCCCTGCTCCTCCTGACCGGCTGCCCCGCGGCCCCGCTGCCCCGCCTGGATCATACTTCTCCCAAGAACGACAGATCGTACTTCTTGGCCTTCATTGCGGCAGCCAATCCGGGCTTCTCGGCCGCCTTCATGTAGGCCTCCTTGGGCTCGACCAGCTTGGCGTCGACCAGCTCCATGAGCGCGTCATTGAGGGTGACCATGCCGGTCTTCCGGTTGGTCTGCATGATGGAAGGGATCTGGAAGGTCTTTCCTTCCCGGATGAGGTTGGAGACGGCTGGAATGGAGAGCAGGATCTCCCGCGCCGCCACTCGCCCCCCGCCGATCTTCTTGCAGAGGATCTGCGCGATCACGCCCCGCAGAGACTCCGACAGCATCACCCGGACCTGCGATTGGCGGTCGGGCGGGAAC
>JALYPB010000192.1 GCA_030856585.1 Gemmatimonadota bacterium
CATCGATGCCCGAATCAATGGGGTCCTGAGTCGGGTGGTGACGGTTACCGGCGGTGTGCAGGTGGAACGCGAAACCGAGCGCCAGGCAGGGGAGACCACCTCGAACTTCGGCGGAGTCGCGACCACCCCGGACGCCCCATTCGATCGGGGGCGCACCACCGTGGGGTATTACGGCCAAGGCGTGCTCGATCTCGCCTCGGGTCTGGCTATCAACCTCAACGCGCGAGTCGACGACAACAGCGCGTTCGGAGCTTTCTTTACCTATCGCGCCGGAGCCGTATACCGCCTGCCGTCCGGCACACGAATCCGGGCCTCGATGGGGCGCTCGTTCAAGGCGCCGACCTTTTGCGAGCAGTTCTGTGATGCTCCGTTCGTTGTGGGTGACTCTACGCTGCGCCCCGAACGGGCTACCAGCTGGGAGGCCGGTTTCGAGCAATCAGTAGCCGACGGGCGCGCGTCGATGTGGACCACCTATTTCGACCAGCGCTTCCATGACATGATCGTGTACGACGGCAGCGGCGCGCCTGGGGAACCAACCTATTTCAACGGAGCGGCCGGCCGGTCTCGTGGGATCGAGACCGGTCTCACCATCTCGCTGGGACGCGATGTGAAGGTCGCCGCGTCGTACACCTACCTCATGGCGGAAGCAACCGACGATGGCGGACTGCCTTCTGCCACCTTTGCCGCGGGCCAGCGGCTGGTCCGGAGGCCCAGGCACTCGGCCGAGCTGTCGGCGCGCAGTCGCGTCCTCGATCGCGTTACGGTCGGTGGATCCCTCATCTATGTCGGATCCCGGGACGATGTCGATTTCAACCAGTTTCCCGCTGAGCGGGTGGAGCTTCCTGGCTACGCCACCGTGGACCTCGCTACGGAAGTGGAGGTGATCCGCGCCGGCCCCGGCCGACCCGGGCTTTCGGGGGTGGTACGCGCGGAGAATCTCTTCAACCAGTCCTATGACCAGGTGGTGGGCTTCGCGGGGCGCCGGAGGGGAGTCTTCGGGGGAGCAAAGTTCCGGTTCTGAGCGTAGACGACTGGCGGCCGGGACCGGTTGCTTCGATCTTTCGATCATGAGCGGTTCTCGATCCCCCGTCCGCCTGGCCCTGGCCGCGCTTGTCGCCGGGGTCTGGTCATGTGCCGAGACCTCGGCACCGCTGCCTCCCCCGGAGGAAGTGGTGGTGGTGCTCAATACTGCCGCCGCTACCCTGAGCCTGGTACCGGTGGCTGCGCCCTCACAGGTCTCGACCATCCCTCTCGGCGCCTCGGACGTGTTGCCGGTCAGCGTGGCTGCTCGTGGGGCCACCGCGGTCATTCCGCTCCGCGGGAGGGACGCACTGGCCGTCGTTGACCTGCGGGAGGGGATCCTGGTGAACACTATCGCCCTGGCTCCCGGCTCCGGCGTGGCCGGTGCGGCGCTGGTCAGCGATTCCATTGCCTATGTCTCCAACTTCAACTTCAACACGGTTACCAGGGTCAATCTGGCCACCGGTGACACGGCCAGCACCGTCGTTGGTCCCTCGCCGCAGCATGTGACTTTCACCCGCGGACGGGTGCTGGTCATGAATTCCAATGTCGATTCGTTGGGCAAGCCGGCCGGCGAGAGCTCGATCAGTGTACTCGATCCATTTGGCGACCCCGCACTGACTCGGGTGAGCACCATTCCATTGGTAGGACCGGGAAACGCCCGCTTCAGCACCATAGCGGGAGATGGCCTGGTGTATGTCATCCAGGAGGGTGACGCCGCGGTGGATCAGGGGCGGCTCTCGATTGTAGACCCAGTCGACCGGCGGGAATTGGCTAGCTTCGGGGGGCTTGGGTTCGGTCCTGGTGACCTGACAGCGAACGATAACGACCGGATCTTGATCAGCTCCCGGAGCGAAGGGCTCATGGAGTTCGACACGGCGGAGCGCACCGTTATTCGGGGAGAAGGAAACGGGTTTGTAATACCGGCCAATACCGGTGTTGCCGTGGACTCCCAGGGTCGGATCTACGCTCTGGAGGCGGGCTGCTCCGGAACCGGAGTGGTTCACGTCCTTCGGCCCGACTTCACCGAGATACGCACGGTGCCGGTCGGACGGTGCGCCAGCCAGGCGCTGCTCGCTCGGGTGCCGGCTGCCGGTACCGAGGCGACGGATGACCCGGCGGATGAGCTGCCCCTGTAGCGGCCGAGGGCGCTGCTCCGGGCTACATTCCCCTCATGCCCTCGGTCTCGACGCCCGCAGTTGTCCTCTCCACACTCCGATACAGCGAGACCTCCAAGATCGTTCGCCTTGCCACCCGTGAGTACGGCGTGCAGAGCGTCATCGCCAAAGGTGCGTTACGGCCGAACAGCCGGTTCGGGGCCGCCCTACAGCTTTTGAGCGAGGGTCAGGCGCAGTTTCTACTGAAGGAGAACCGGGAGCTGCACCTCCTCACCAGCTTCGACCTGAGACGGCTTCACGTCGGACTGGCCACCCAGCTGGAGCGGTATGCCGTCGCTTGCGCACTCGGAGAAGTGATGCTCCGCTTTGCTCCTCCGGATCCTCACCCCGAGAGTTTCGATCTGTTGCGTCACGCGCTCGAAGAGCTGGAAGTCGCGCCGCTGCCGAGCGTCGAAGCCCTCGGGTACCGCCTGCTATGGCAGATGGTCAGCGTGCTGGGCTTTGAGCCGGCCCTGGACGCTTGTGTCATCGATGGCACTCCGCTCGTGGGCAGCGGCCCGCTTCCGTTCAGTACCCGCGAAGGGGGGGCACTCTGCCCGGTCTGCACCGCCCTCTACGGCGCAACTCAGCTGCCGGAGCAGGCGCGAGCCGACCTCGTAGCTCTGCTGGATCCTGGCATGCCGCTGCCGGAACTGAACGCGAAGCATGGCGCGGCTCACCGCCGGCTGCTGGCGCGGTACATCCGCTATCACCTGGGTGAGGGTGCGGAGCTTCCAGCTCTCGAGTTCTGGACTCAGCGTCCCTGGGTAGCGGCGTGATCATCGGTACCGCGGGCCATATCGACCACGGCAAGTCCGCCCTCGTGAGCGCTCTGACCGGCAAGCCCATGGATCGCCTTCTGGAGGAAAAGCGGCGAGAGATCACCATCGAGCTCAACTTCGCTCCGCTCGACCTGGGCTCCGGCAGGATTGCTGGGGTTGTGGATGTGCCTGGCCACGAAGATTTCGTGCGGACCATGGTGGCAGGGGCGTCGGGCATCGATCTGGTGCTTTTCGTGATTGCCGCTGACGAAGGCATCATGCCGCAGACCGAGGAGCACCTGGCAATTCTGGAGCAGCTGGGAGTTCCGGCCGGAATTCCCGTCATCACCAAGGCGGATCTGGTCGACAGTGAGTGGCTTCAGCTCGTGACCAGCGAGGTCGCGGAGCGATTGGCCGAGTCTTCCATCGATTTCGAGCCACCGATCATGGTCTCGGCGAGGAACGGCACCGGCATAGAGGCTCTCCGCGCGCGGCTCGCCTCCCGTGCGGATGCTCTCCCGCCCAGGCTTTCCGGCGACGCGTTCAGGATGCCGATCGATCGGAGTTTCTCCCTCTCAGGCGTCGGTACAGTGGTGACCGGCACCTCCTGGTCCGGCCGACTCCGCATCGGTGACCCGGTGCTCGTGCTGCCTGGGGGTCTCCGGGCACGGGTGCGGTCACTCGAGAGCTACGGTCACGGGGTGGCGCGCAGCGAGCCGAAGGCGCGAACGGCCGTCGGCCTGGCCGGCGTGGAGCGGCGCGCCGTGACGCGGGGAGACGTTCTCGTCACGGACGAGCTCCCCTGGGCGGCCGCGTCGGCTTTGGACGTTGAGATCAACCTCCTTCCCGGAGCAGCGCGGCCCTTGAAGCAGCGGGCCCGTGTTCGCTTTCATCTTGGCACAGCGGAGGTGATGGCCCGGGTGCTGCCGCG
>JALYPB010000204.1 GCA_030856585.1 Gemmatimonadota bacterium
ATCATCAAGTTCGTGAATCTGCCGGCCGATTGCATCATCCGGATCTACTCCTCGAGTGGCGTGCTGGTCGATCTGTTCGAGCACCGGTCGGCCCAGTTCGGCGGGTCGGAGGACTGGAACGTGCGGAACCGAAACGATCAGGTCGTGGCGAGTGGGGTGTACTTCTACCATATCGAGTCCGGTGGGGCCCGCCGCGTCGGCCGATTCACCGTCGTCAACTTCGCTCAGTAGCAGACCCACGGGAGGGCAGGCACAATGCCTGCCCCCGCATCCAGGAGATGGTGAGCTTATGAATCGAATCACAGCACAAAACCTGGCCCTCGTGGCGACGCTGCTCAGCGGCCTTCCAGCCGCCGCGACGGCCCAGGACGAGGACAACACCGCTTACGGCACCACGGCGGCGGAGTTCCTGCTGCTCGGGGCCGGGGCCCGTGGCACCGCGCTCGGCGGGGCATTTGCCGCCATCGCGACCGACGTGAGCGCGCTGTATTACAACCCGGCCGGCATCGCGCTGATGCCCCGGGCCGGCGGAATGGTCGGTACCTACGACTATGTCGCCGAAACCCGATACAGTTGGGGCGGTATCGCATTTCCCTTCTCCGGTGGCTCGAGGTCGGTGGGCATCCAGGTCGGCACCTACGGCTTCAGGGACCAGCCCGTTTATACCGTCGAGCAGCCCGAGGGTACCGGCTCGGTGTACTCTGTCAGCCAGACGTTCGCCGGAATCACTTTTGCCCAGAACTTCTCAGACCGATTCTCCGCCGGCATCACGGGCAAGGGAATCTTCGATCAGCTCGGCGAGGTCTCAGGTTCGGCCTTTGCGGTCGATTTCGGTACCAACTTCCACGCGTCTCTGAGTGGCCACCCAATAAGATTCTCCTTCGTCGTGGCCAATCTCGGAACCAACCTGTCTCACAGTGGTGAGGCGATCAATACGGATACCCCGCGCGACCCCATTCCGGGACAGCCCGGGGTGCCCGAAAACCCCCAGCCCTCGGAGTTCCGGACCAGTGGGTTCAATCTTCCCACCATTTTCCGGGTGGGATTGGCCTACGATCTGATCGCCGGCGACAACAATCGGCTGACCGCGATCTCGGATTTCAACCAGGCCAACAACAACGGCGCCGGGTTCTCGGTTGGTGGGGAGTGGATGTCGCAGAGGCTGGGCGGCTCGCCGTTCGGCTTCGCCCTCCGCGGCAGCTACAACTACAGCGCCGCCAACAATCTCAACCCGGTGGATCCCAATACGACCGCACTCGGTGACGAAGAGAATCTCCAAGGACTCGCGTTCGGTGGCGGACTGAATTACGGCAGCGGCAACTTCAACCTGGGCTTCGACTACGCGTGGAAGTATCTCGGCGTCCTCGGCGGTACCAATTTCTTCAGTGTCAGCTTAGGCTGGTAAAAGTCTGAATGCGGGGGGCGGGCGGAGGATCGCACCGCCCCGGCAAGGGTTTTCATGCATAGCTTTTCAACTGTCTGTCTTGCCGCGGCCGCCGTGGCCGCTCCCATCGGGACCACGGTTCCGCAGAATGATTCCGGGCTGGTGCTGCGCGCGGTTCGTTTCTATCGGCCGGATATGAATCGGACCAGGGTGAAAGGGCTGGTGCAAATCCCTTTCTTCATGATCCAGGCAGCCAGCGGGACCGCAGGGCAGCTGAACTACACCGTCTCAGTCCAGGTAGTGGATTCCACTGGACTGAAGCTTTATGAGCAGGCTTGGCGGAATCGTGCCCGGGCGCAGGGCGGGAGCGACGCCTACACAGTCGAGATCGTGGACTTCGTGGTGGCGCCGGGCAAATACCGCCTCAAGGTGGAGGTGGAGGATTTGGTCTCCGGCCGCACAGCCAGTGGCGGAATCGATCTTCAGGCCCTGTCCCGGGCTGATGGGGCGTCCGACCTCCTGGTGGCACCCGAGATGCGGCTGGCCACCGCCGACGATACCGTCCCGCAGCCCGGGGAGTTCCGGACCGGCAACAACCTGGTTACGGCCGTGGCCCGGGTCCTCCTCACCCCGCTCCGTGCCAAGGTGTACTATCTGCTCGAGGCGTACTCAGACCCGGGTGAGACGGGCACCATGAGTGTCGCCATCCGTGATTCCGCCGGCGGAACCACCATCAACACGCCGGAGGTCCCGGTCACGGTCGCCGCTGGAGGAAGCGTGCTCAAGGGCCAACTGGACTTGACTGGTCTGACTGAGGGCACCTATACCATGGTCGCTCGGCTGAAGTTGGGGGGAACTACCATCGAGCGAGCGGCGGTCATCTCGATGGCCGGTCTCCAGGAGACCCTGGCGCGGGATTCCGCGCGCGGCGAGGCCGACCGGTTGACCACGGCCGGTTACTTCGCCAGGATGTCGGCCGACGAGCTGGTTCAGGCCCAGGCTCCGTTGATCTATATCGCTGAATCTCGGGAACTGTCAGCCTGGAGCGACGAGCTCAGCCCCGAGGCCAAGCGACGCTTTCTCGCGGGCTTCTGGCAGCGGCGCGATCCCACACCCGGCACACCGGAAAACGAACGCCGGGACCAGTTCTACGCCGCCATCGATTACGCCAACCGAACCTTCCGGGAAAGCGGCCGGGGTTCGGTATCGGGGTGGCGCTCCGACCGAGGCCGGATCTATGCCAAGAACGGAGCACCGCAGGAGGTGCTCCGCCGCCAGCAGGAGGGGCGGGCGCCGCCGTATGAGGTCTGGAGCTATGCCAGCGGGAAGGGATACTACTACATCTTCGCCGACCGCTCCGGCTTCGGTGCTTATACCCTGATCCACTCCAACGACCTCAAGGAGTCGCGAATGCCGGGTTGGGCCGAGTTGCTCGGCGGGCCGGCGGTGGCCGACGCCGGGAGGTTCCTGGGTGTCGACCTCGTCTCAGCGGGCCGGCGGTTCTGATATACGCTACTCTAAAGAATTTCACCGGGGTTTTCACAGTCATTTCCGATGAGGTGCCGAGTATGAAGCGTTCGATGTGTGGTTTAGTCGTGCTCGCCGCTGCGGCCGGTCTGTGGGCGTGCAAGGGAGATCCAACCGAGCCCTTGCGCGAAGGCGAGATCGTTCGGACCGAGCCCTCCGCGGTTTTCGTGGACCAGGGCGGTACCGCCTTCGTCACAGTGCAGCTGCTGGACGGGCAGGGCAACCAGCTCACGGCGGATTTCCAGGCACAGAACATCGGCCCGGGTATCACTGTGACCAAGGACACAAACTTCCTTCCGACCACGACCGGCTCGCTAGAGACCCGAGAGCGGTTCATCGTGACCGGCGTCGACGCCCTGGTCACGTCATTCGTGGTGACCAGCGGGGGAGCCTCAGACACCGTGGCAGTGAGGGTAATCCCCGCGGGGGCTGGAATCCCACCTGCGACCGTCGCCAGCACGGGGCCGAACGCCAGCGATCCTACTGTTCTCACGGTGCCGGCAGGGTATCAATTCAACCCCGATTCCGGAGTCACATTCGACGCCGGGGCTGCAATCGTCATCGATCGGGCAGCCGACGGCCGCTCCATAACGGTGCTTCCGCCACCAGGAACGACGACCACCGGCACGGCAACCATCTTTGTAGACTTCCTGCCCACGGTGCCGCTGGCCACCACGACCGACGTCCCGCTCACAATCAGCGTTACCGTGCCAGCCCAGGCGGGAACCGGCGACCCGGCCACGGCACCCGAGATTACCATCCCGGCGCCGGGGAGCACCGGCGGATTCTTCGACGGCGGAGCCTTCGGCGCGGCAACCTGCGGCGGCAATAGCGGGGTTCCCTGCCAGCTGTACAAGTTTACGCTGGCGGCGGACGCGACGTTCAACATTAGTGCGACCTGGTCGAACGAGGCCGATCTTGGGATCTACTTCCTGACGGCCGACGGAACCACCGACACCGACCAAGCCTGCGATGAACATGGTCGCGGCGCCGACGCCAAGCCGGAAGCGTGCGAGATCAGCCTTGCTGCCGGCACTTACCTTGTCGGTTTCGTGAACTTCGGCCCCGCCTATCCTGAGCTGGATCCCAATCCCGACTGGATCGGGC
Source organism: Gemmatimonadota bacterium (assembly GCA_030856585.1). GTDB lineage: Bacteria > Gemmatimonadota > Gemmatimonadetes > Gemmatimonadales > GWC2-71-9 > CAVVWJ01. The sequence continues at coordinate 4,019 of JALYPB010000204.1, forward strand.
TCACAATCACCACGCCCGCACCCTGAACCGAGATTTGTTCACCCCGAGCGACGCCCCGCCGAGAGTTGGCGGGGCGTTGTTTTTTGAGGCGCTCGGCTATAACTCGGCTCCTCCTAGAGTGACCGCATTATCAAGCTCATCATCTCGGAATTGCCGCTGATACAGCCGGGCATAAAGTCCACCGGCGGCCAGCAGCTCCGCATGAGTTCCCTCCTCCACGATCCGCCCCCGATCCATCACTACGAGCCGGTCGGCCCGGCGCACCGTACTCAGCCGGTGGGCAATGATCAGCGTCGTACGCCCCACCAGGAGCTTGGTCAGGGCATCCTCGATCAGCTGCTCGCTCTCGGTATCCAGGTTGCTCGTGGCCTCATCCAGGATGAGCACGGCAGGATCCTTCAGGATAGCCCGTGCGATGGCCACCCGCTGGCGCTGGCCACCCGACAACTTGATCCCTCGCTCACCAACCAGCGTGTCGTAGCCCCGAGGCAGCCGCTCGATGAACTCATGCGCGTGAGCGCCCCGGGCGGCGGCCTCGACCTCGCCGAGGGACGCTCCCGGCCGGGCGTAGGCGATGTTCTCGCGGATCGTGCCGCTGAACAGCGCCGGGTCCTGGGGTACGATGGCGATGGCGCTCCGAAGATCAGCGAGCCGAAGCGAGCGGATGTCGATGCCGTCCATAAGGACGCTCCCCCGATCCGGGTCCCAGAACCGGGGGAGCAGCGAGACCAGCGTCGTCTTGCCGCCTCCCGAGGGACCCACCAGGGCTACCACCTCGCCCGGTGCGCACGTCAGGCTGATACCATCGATAATCCATGGCAGCGACGGATCATCCTGGTAGCGGAAAAAGACCCCGTCGAATGCCACGCTTCCGCGCGCCGGTGAGGGCAGCTCCTCCGGTGTCACGGGGTCCGCGATTGCCGGGTTCGTCTCCAGGATCTCGAACACCCGCTGAGCGGCGCCTACGGCTTCCTGGTAGCTGCTGAAGAACGACGCCAGTGCGCCGATCGCCGCGGCGATGGTGATGGTGTAGAGCAGGAACTGGACGAGCTCACCCGGCGTAAGCTGACCTTCGAGCACCAGCAGTCCGCCCTGCCACAGCACAATCACTATCCCTACGAATGTCGAGAAGGTGAGTACCCCGAAGAACACCCCTCGGATATTGGCCCGCACCAGTGCTGCGCGCACGCTCTCCCCGATCCGCTCGCCATAGCGCTGACGCTCGGCCGGCTCCTGCACGAAGCTCTGAACGGTCCTGATCTGGCTGAAGGCCTCCTCGGCCACCGCCGTGGCGTCGGCGACCTTGTCCTGGACCGAGGTGGTCATCCGGCGGAGCCGCCGGCCAAAGAACAACGCGGAGCCCACCACCAGCGGCACAACCCCGAGCGCGGTTAGCGTCAGCCGCGGCTGCATGAGGGTGAGCAGGACTATCCCGCCCACCAGCGCCAGCATCTGCCGGGAGAACTCGGCTATCTGATGGCTTAGCACGCCCTGGAGCAGGCCAATGTCGGTCGTGAGCCGGCTGGTCAGCTCCCCCGTGCGGCGCTCTGCGAAGAAAC
>JALYPB010000216.1 GCA_030856585.1 Gemmatimonadota bacterium
GGGCGGGTATGAGCTGGGGATCCGCGCGGACCGGTTCGTGCTCGCCGCCGGAGGGATCGAGAATCCCCGGCTCCTGCTGCTCTCCGCCGACCAGCCGGTCGGCGCCCCCGGCAATGCCGCCGGGCTGGTCGGCCGCTACTTCAGCGATCATGCGTTCGTCGATCCGGGAACCCTGGTACTGCGAGCGCCGGACTCATTGAGCTTCTATCGCGCTCGGCCGGTTGCCCACGGACCAGGGGCCAGCTCGGTCCGGGGCGTCCTGTCGCTCCGACGCGAGGTCGCCGAGCGCGAGCGCCTCATGCATGCGGCTTTGTACTTCCATCCCCGGTACGAAGCTCATCCCGTGTTCAACACCGCGGAGGTGAAGGCCTTCCAGACCCTGTGGAACAAGGTCAAGCAGCGCGCAGTCCCAGGAGCTGCGTGGCCGTATGTCCGGCGGGCGGCAATGGCCCCGCAGCGGCTGGCTGTCGCGCTGGCACGCAAGCTCGCGGTGCGACATGGGCCGGCCCGACGCTGGCGCATGCGTGCGGCCTTCGAGACCGGGTTCCGCTATGACAACCGCGTGATGCTGAGCGACGAACGAGACCGCCTCGGCAGGCGCCGGGTACTGGTTGAATGGCAGATCGGTGAGGCGGATGTCGAGAACATGCGCCGAGTGACGCAGCTCTTCGGCCAGGCGGTCAGCGAGGCCGGCGTCGGCCATCTGGAGCGCGCCTTTCCGGACACGCCAGCGGGGTGGCGGCAGGCGCTGGAGCCCGCCATGCACCACATGGGGACCACCCGGATGCACGTCGCCCCCGACCACGGCGTGGTGGATGAGAACAGCCGGGTCCACGGAATGTCGAACCTGTATGTCACCGGCAGCTCTGTTTTCCCGAGTGGAGGGTACGCCAATCCCACACTGACGATCGTCGCGTTAGCGGCTCGACTGGGGGATTATCTCAAGCGTAGATCTCCCCGCCCCGCTCCTTGAACTCCACCGCCTTCCGCTCCATCTCCGCGGCGTAGTCCCGCACATCCTGGGTGATCTTCATCGAGCAGAACTTGGGACCGCACATGGAGCAGAAGTGGGCCACCTTGGCGCCATCCGCCGGCAACGTCTCGTCGTGGTAGGCCAGCGCGGTCACCGGATCGAGCGCCAGGTTGAACTGATCCCGCCAGCGGAAATCGAATCGTGCCTTGCTGAGCGCGTTGTCCCACGCCTGCGCTCCCGGATGTCCTTTGGCGAGGTCAGCCGCATGCGCGGCAATCTTGTAGGCGATCACGCCCGCCTTCACATCGTCCCGGTTGGGGAGCCCGAGGTGCTCCTTGGGGGTGACGTAGCAGAGCATGGCGGTGCCATACCATCCGATCATGGCGGCGCCGATCGCGCTGGTGATGTGATCGTACCCCGGCGCGATGTCGGTGGTGAGCGGACCCAGGGTGTAGAACGGCGCCTCGTCGCACCACTCCAGCTGCTTGTCCATGTTCTCCTTGATCAGGTGCATCGGGATGTGGCCTGGGCCCTCGTTCATCACCTGCACGTCGTACTCCCAGGCGATCCGGGTCAGCTCCCCCTGGGTCTTGAGCTCGGCGAACTGGGCCTCGTCGTTGGCATCGGCGATGCTGCCGGGCCGGAGCCCGTCGCCCAGCGAGAAGGAGACATCGTACGCTGCCATGATCTCGCAGATCTCGCGGAAGTGGGTATAGAGGAAGCTCTCCTGATGATGGGAGAGGCACCACTTCGCCATGATCGAGCCGCCGCGGGACACGATCCCGGTGAGACGTTTGGCGGTCATCGGGATGTACCTGAGCAGCACGCCGGCGTGCACCGTGAAGTAGTCGACGCCCTGCTCCGCCTGCTCGATCAGCGTGTCCCGGTAGATCTCCCAGGTGAGGTCCTCGGCTACTCCGCCGGTCTTCTCCAGCGCCTGATAGATGGGCACGGTGCCGATGGGGACAGCCGAGTTTCGAATGATCCACTCCCGGGTCTCGTGAATGTTCTTGCCGGTGGACAGGTCCATCACCGTGTCGGCGCCCCAGAGTGTGGCCCAGCGGAGCTTCTCCACCTCCTCTTCGATCGAAGAGGTCACGGCCGAGTTACCGATGTTGGCGTTGATCATGACCTTGAAGTTGCGGCCGATGATCATCGGCTCCAGCTCGGGGTGGTTGATGTTGGCCGGAATGATGGCCCGGCCCCGGGCGACCTCGCTCCGCACCAGCTCGACCGGGAGGCTTTCCCGCAGGGCGATGAACTCCATCTCCTCGGTGATCTCTCCGCGCCGGGCGACGTGAAGCTGAGTGATGGGGGCACGGCCGCGCAGAGTAATGGGAGACCTCATCCCGAGCGCAGCGAGGGATCTACTTAGCGGGGCTTCGATACCACGCTGAGTAGGTCCCTCGGTTGCTTGCGCGCCCTCGGGATGAGGTAGCGGTTGGACATTACGCCGCCGGATCCAGGCATCCCGCACCGACGGCAGTCCCTCCCGCACATCGAACCCCTGGGGCCCACTCGTGTCGTACACCCGGAACGGCGGCTCGCCGCCCGAGAGCGCGATCTCCCGCATCGGGACCCGCACCCCGCGTGGTCCTTCGAGGTAGACCTTGGTCGAGCCAGGGAAGGCGTCGCCGTAGTC
>JALYPB010000246.1 GCA_030856585.1 Gemmatimonadota bacterium
TTTCTGCCCCGCTGTCCCACTGTCCCGCTGTTCCGCTGCCCCGCTGTCCACCACGGCGCTCTCTTCCCGTCCGCTGACGGGCCGGCGCTGCACCAGCGTGGCAGTCACCGGCGATCCTTCTGCCAGCCGTTCCTGGCCCCCGACCACCACCTGTTCCTTGTCCTCGACTCCGCTGGTCACCTCGACGAAGCCTGGAGTGCGCACCCCCAGCTCCACCTGGCGTCGAGTTGCCTTTCCATCGGCGATTACCCACACAAAGTTCGAGCCCTGCAGCGGAAGGATCGCGTCCTCCGGGATTACAACGGCGGCCGGCCGTACCGCCGTGGCTAGTCGGGCCTCGATGAACATGCCGGCCTGCAGCTCCCGCTTGCGGTTTGGAACCAGGGCCTTTACCAGTATCGAGCGCCCGGGCAGCTGGACGATCGGGTCCACAAAATCCACCCTGCCGGTGAACTCCCGGCCGGGCAGCGATGCGACCCGGAAGGTGACTTCCAGGCCAGGCTTCAGCTGCTCGGCGTAGCGCTCGGGTACCTGGAACGAGGCCCGTTGGGGTGAGACGGTCTGTAACGCAGCCAACCGGGTATCGGTGGTTACGTAGTCTCCCAGGCTGACGAACCGCTGACCCACGACACCGGCGAACGGGGCGCGCACCAGGGTACGGGCGAGCCTCACCTTGAGCCGGTCGAGCTGCGCCGATGTGCTCCGCATGGTAGCGTCGGCGCGCTCGAGCTCGGCCTGCGACGACGCCTTCTGGCTCAGGAGGTCCCGCGTCCGAGCCAGGGACTGCTGGGCGAGGTCACGGTCGGCCTCCAGCTGGGCCACCTGCGACCGGAGCTCGGCGTCGTCGATCTTGAACAGGGCCGTTCCAGCCGCCACCGGTGAGCCCTCCCGGACCAGAATCTGGACTACTCTCCCTTCCACGTCGGGGCGAAGCTCAATCGACTGCATGGCCTCGATCTGGCCCGTGGCCAGAATGGCATCCACCACTGTATCGGCCCGGGCGGCGGCAGCCTCTACCGGCATTGCGGGCGGGCCACCTCCCCCGGGGCCACCGGCGGCACCGCCTTTGCCTTTCGACTCCGCTTTGTCGCAGGCCGCCAGGACGGCCAGCGTCAACCAAGCTGCGTGGATTGATCTCACGGTGCGTCCTTGTTCGTGAAGAGTCTCCGGCCGAGAATCGCCTCGAGCCGCGCCAGAGCAAGTCGGTTCAGGTAGCGAGCCTCGACCAGGCCCGCCTCCGCCTCGGCCAGGTCTACCTGGGAGTCGAGCAGGTCGAGAATCGTGCTCGCGCCGGACCGGTAGCGAAGCTCCTGCATACGATAGGTCTGGCTTGCCACATTCACGGCGACCCGCGCCAGCTCCACAGCTGCGGCGCTAATCTGGTAGCCATCGTATGAACTGGTGACGTCGCGCCGGACCACGCGCTCCAGGTCGTCCCGAATCGAGCGGGCGACATCGCGGTTGACCCGCGCCCGGCTCACTTCAATCTCCCGCTGACCATTGTTCCAGAGCGGGAAGGAAAGGCTGAACGTCACTGAGCTGATGTTCGATGCCCCAGGGAAGATCCGGGTGTCATACCGCTGGTGGAGACCGCCGACACTGAACACCGGCAGGTAGTCGCCCCGCCGGGCCCGAAGCGCCGCCGCGGCCGATTTCTCGTTAGCCCTGGCCGTTCGGTACTGCGGGCCCTGGTCGAGCGCAATCTGAAGCGCCTGGGGAAGGCCGACCGGAAGCTCCGCAGCCGGCATGGAATCCAACGGGGCCGCGTCTACCGGCCCATCAGCACCAACCCTCCGGCCCAGCTCCAGTTGCGCCGTCCGAAGCGCATTGTGCTGGCGCAGGCTGTCCACCTGAGCACGCACCAGCTCCAGTACCAGCTGGAGCGAGTCGGTCTGAACCGCCGCACCGGAGGCCACCCGCGCTCGCGCCACTCCCAGCCCTTCCCGCGCACGCCGGGCACGTTCCCCGTTGACCCGGGACAACTCCTGGTTCACCAGCACGTCGTAATAGCTCGACTCCGTCTCCAGAGCCGCGTTGAACCGCTGTTCCAGCTCGCCGGCTTCAGCACTGGCGAGATCTGCCTTGGTCCGGGAAAGCTCGGCGAATTTGCGCAGGCTGAAGATCTCGTAGTT
>JALYPB010000255.1 GCA_030856585.1 Gemmatimonadota bacterium
CGGTCTCCAGCCGCCGGTCGGCATAGTCCACGACGCCCTGTAGAAATGGCGCCTTAAAATCGCCGAATTTTCCACCGTCGAGCGTCATCGTGCCCCGCAACGTCGGCCGCTCGGCCGTACCACCAACGCGAACATCGATCCCCAGCTTACCGCCCACCCCCAGCGTATCCCGCTGGAGCAGCCCGTACGCATCGTGGAGGTCGAGCCCAAGCACCCGGATCGCCAGGGAGCCTTCCGACGAACCCGGCACCCGGCCAGCCAGCTGTATCAGGCCGGAACCGTCCTCGGCGCGAATCGTGACCGGGCTGACCGCAGGCGCGGAATCACTGAGGGTCACCGCAAACGATTCTTCCGCCCGGTACCGGTGTGCAGGCAGGCCGAAGGACAGGCTGTCGAACATGGCCACCTGGGTCTCCCCGTGCCGCCACCAGCGCCCGGCACCGTTCAGCGAGAGGTTCGAGCCCACACTGCTACCCGCGTTCCATTCCAGCGAGTCGGCCCAGCCACGCGCCTGCGCGCCGATTCGGTGAAAGCTCCACCGGCCGGCGCTCAGAGAATCGGAGCCGATCGACGCGGTGAGCTGGGGTCGCTTACCGCCGATCCAACTGAACGCCCCGGTCACTCGCGGCGAGCGAATCGCCTGCCATTCGAGATTCTCGATCAGAAGATCGGCGCTGGCCTCCAGGGTATCGAGGTTCCCTGCCAGCTGAACATTCGCCTGTGCGGTGCCCCCCAGCGGCCGGCTGTCGGGCCCGATATCCCGGGTTTGTCCGGTCGAAGCCAGCAGGAGCGAGTCAAAAGCAATGAGGCTGTCGGCTGCCAGGGTAAAGGCCATTCGGCCAGTGTGAAGTCCCCCCCAGCCCAGCGTCCCGGATCCACCCACCCGGGCACCCTTCCACACCGCATAGGCGGTGTCCACCCGGATCATGCTGTCGTGTAATCCGGCGATGGCGAAGACACTGTCCAGGGTGAGCTCCCGAAGCCGGCTGCTCGACAGGGCCAGGCGAACCTCCCCCTCGGGGGCCCTCAGAGTGTCGATGACACCGGTGACCGAGAGCTCCCCGTTCAACCTGGTGGGGAGGTCGCGGCCGGTGAGCGCGGCCAGATCCAGGCGGGAGAAACGCAGCAGCAGATCCTCGGCGCCCCATTTGGGAGGCTGCAAGGTTGCGAATCCGTGCGCTTCGATCGATCCGATCTGGCCGGTCAGGGAGGCATCCACCGCCAGCCGTGCCAGTGTACCCCGGCTCTGGAATGGACCTCGCAGCTCACCCCGCGCGCCGAGAGTGGGAAAGGCGCGCCGGATCCCATCGAATGAGATCGGATCCAGGATGACGTCGGTGTCGAGCCCGAGGATGCGCCCGCGGGTATCGAGATGCACCGTTCCTTCGAGCTGACTGGGCGGACGATCCTGATCCTGGTGCTGGGCGCTGCCGTTGAACCGGACGTTCCGCAGCGGGCCGTTGAGCGTGCCTACCGCGGTGAGCCTTCCCTCGAGGATCACCGCAGGGGCAATCCGGCGCACGGTGCGGAGGTCGATATCCGATTGTTTGACGCCGAACTCAGTGAAGGTGAGCCCGCTATCGCGTGAGGCCCCGATGCCACCCTCGCCGGCAATGGTCGTCAGGGGATTACCCGGCACCGCGGCGTCTCGAAAGGCCCATTCGATGCTGAGGTCGAGAGCATTCAGGAATCCGGATCCGGCCAACTTGCCGGTGACGGTTCCATAAAAGGGGAGGCTGTCCAGAAAGCGGCGCGCGGCATCGAGATTCAGTTCCCCCAGTCTCACGTTCATGTCACGCACGCCGAGGCCGCGGCGTCGATCGGTGATCGTCACCAGCTCGCCATCGACCTGGCCCTCCGGGCCACTGAGGTGGAGGTCCCGGATGTCATAGGCCGTCCGTACGCCGGTCTCCGAACGAGCGGTGAGAACGCCGCTCCCCGTCATGGAGGGGAACTTGGGCGAGACCCAGCGCAGATCCTCCAGATTGACGTGAGGCGAGATGACCTGGAAATCGAAGAGAATGGTGTCCCGTGGCCAGGTGACCGCTCCGCCACCGGAGAATCGGGTATCCGGCAGCGCGCCGCGGGAGAGGCTGAATACCGCACTGTCGCCTCGGATTCGCACTCGGCCGACCGCGTGCGTGAGCGTCACGCCAGGATCGTTGACCCGGGTGGCCAGGGAGTCGAGGTCGATGGTGAACGGCTGCCGGTCGGGTGTGGCAATGCGCATGCGGGACAGCCGGGTGGCCAGATCGGCCAGAACGATCACCCGCCGAAGTCCCTCTCGACTCTGCTCCACGATCCGGCCCGGCTTCGCCCGCTCCGCCTGGAGCGCCGAATCGACGCTGCTCTCGCTCCGGGCGGACCTGGGTGGATTCCATGGCAGCGCAATCCGGAGCATCCCGTCGGTCATCTTTACGTTGTGGAACTCGACCAGGGGCGACTTTCCTCCCTTGGATCCCTTGCCGATGCCGAGCACCTCCTCGTAGTTCATCCGCCCATTGCGATGCTTGATCAGCTGGATGGTAGGGCTATCCAGCTGTATCGCACTCAAGACCACCTGGCCGGCGATGAAGTTCGGCAACCGGTAGGCAACCCGCACCCGGGGCAGATTCGCCAGCAGCTCTCCGCTGGTGTCGCGCACAACCAGGTTCTCGAGTGTGAGGTCGTACAGAAACGAGCCCGAGATGGATCCCACCCTCACCTGGCCGATGACGACCCGGTCGAGGAACCTGGAAACGGTGCGCGCCAGCAGATCCCTGCCGGGTGGGGTGAGGGTCATGGAGGTGATGACCCCGAGGATCATCGCCGAGCTGCCGATGACGAAGACAAACAGGAACCGCGCAAGCTGCCGGCGTATGGCACGCTGCCGTTTCATCAGAATGGCTGTCCCACGGCGATGTGAAAGGTGAACTTCCCCTTGCGCGGCAGGACGTAGGAGCCCTGGCCCGGGACCGGATTCAGATTGCCCGCCGGATCGAACTCAAAGAGCGTTCCCGGCTGAAGTTTGTAGGGGTTGTAGGCCACGTCCAGCCGGGCCGGACCGAGGGGCGTCGCTATCCGGAGGCCGACGCCAGGTGTGACGCGGATGACAGCCGTGCGCTCGTTGCCGCCGCGCTGCCAGACACCTCCAGCATCCACGAAGGCCGCCAGGCGTAGCCGGGAGCTCAGGAGCGGCGACGGCACCCGGAGCTCGACGTTGGCGACCGCGATGCTGTTGCCGCCGGTAGCCGCGACCCGGACTGAATCCGCAACGATTGAATCTGGAAAGACCGCGCTCTGCGGTACCACGTAGACCACCGGTCCCAGCTCGTTCCGGTCGAAACCGCGCACGTCATTCGGACCGCCGGCATAGAACCGTTGCTCTGGCGGAATGAAGGCGCCGCTCTCGGCACCCACGTCCACGTTGGGCGAGACGATCAGCCCTCCCTTGACCCGCCAGCTCAAGACCACGTTCCGGGACAGCGGCCGATACCACGCCATGGCACCCACGAAACGGGTGAACTGCTGCAGCGACGAAGAGCCGATGTATTTGGAGCTGTGGGTGAGCTCGAGCGATGCGATCGAGCCCCGGGTGGGATCGATCTGGCTGTTGACCCGGGGAAAGTTTCCCGAGGCGGTGAGCGTCGCGAGGACTCGGCTCTGCCTCAACGGCCCGATGACATCGGCGGTACACGCGTTAAAGAATGCGCAGAAGCTTTGCGCCGTGGCCTCGGTGCGTCCATAGGAAACGGTATAGGTCAACGACAGTGGGTTGCGCCGCCTCGGGGTAGTCCGGGTAAACGCGATGCTGGCACCGGTCTCCTGCCTCAGGTAGACCTTGTACTCCGACCGCCGCTCGGTAAAGACCGAAACCGTCAGCGCATTGTTGGGCGAAAGAAATGCCGGGCGGCGGACCGATGCACCGAGGTAGTAATTCACCCTGGCCGATCCGACGGTGTCGTTCCTGGAGGCGCCACAAATGTTATCGGCGAGGCCCCAATCGAGCGGCGCACCCACTCCCACCTTCGAGATCCGGCTGGTGAGATCGAGGACCCGGCCGCCACCCAGGAAATTGCGTGAGGTCCAGCCCAGCGACCCACGGAAGCAGTCATTGGTGGCATATCCGAGACCGCCACGGATCCGGCGCCGCTTACCCTCGTTCACCTGCACCAGGAGGGGTACCGAGTCCGCGCCCTCCTGGAAGGTGGTCGAGTCGATATTGACGGATGCAAACCGGAACAGATCCGATTCGTACAGGTTGCGCTGGCTCTGAAACAGCTCCTCCTGCGAGTAGCGCCGGCCAGGTCGCGACACCAGCAGCTTCCGAACCAGTGAGGAGTCCACCCGGACGGCACCCACCACCTTGATCCGCCCTATCACCGCTCTTCGACCCGGCGCAACGTCGAGCGAGACCGAAGCCCTTCGCTGCGCCTTTTCGACTTCGAAGCCGGTAAAGACGGTGGCGGAGGGATAGCCATGATCCCGTAGCCGTCGGGTGACAGTGTCCGCGCTGGCCTGCATGGCGTAACGGTTGAACGGATCGCCCCGGTGCAACGGCAGGTCCTGCAGCGCCGCCCGCCGCCACCGCGCCGGGAGTGAATCCAATCCAGCGATGGCGAGTGTGGTCACCACGATCGGTTCACCCTCCTGGATCTTGAACGTAATGTAGACGTCCTCGAGTGTGCGCCGGACCAGCGTGTCGATGACAGCCTCGTAGTACCCGGTCCTCTTGTAGAGGACGCCGAGCCGGACCACGTCGCGGCGAAACTCCTGCTCGTCGAAGTATCGTTTGGCACCCAGGCCCAGCCAGCGGAACAGAAAATTCCGCGCGAACCAGCTGGAGTTGGTGGTGGCAATGGCG
>JALYPB010000033.1 GCA_030856585.1 Gemmatimonadota bacterium
CCGGAAGATTTCGAAGGTCCGCCCGCCGACCTTCAAGGTGGATCGGGCTCCGAACGTGTTGGTCATGATGGAAAGTAGGCGGTAAGGCGGTACGGCGGTACGGCGCTAAGTCGAAGAGCAGACATGAAGGAGGAGGAGAGAACCGCCTTACCGCCGTACCGCCCACCTGTCCCGACACTGCCGCGAAGCGCGACAGTGGACATTCGAGCCGAACCGGCTTACAGTGTGTGGCGATCGGATGTTCGTGGCATCCTATCCCCCACCATCGGTAACTGCCGTAATGCTAGAAATCCAGGACGCGCCGCCGGTCATGGCCGGCTCGGCCAACTGTCTCATCGTCGATGACGAACCCTGTGTCCGCCGGTCGCTCACCCGCATGCTACAGGCCCAGGGCTTCAACTGCTTCGAGGCCGGCAGCGGAAGCGAGGGCTTGAAGGTTCTCGACAGTATCGGCGAGACCCCCTTGATCATCTCGGACATGCGCATGCCCGGGCTGGACGGCATGGGGTTCCTCGAAGCGGTTCGGCAGCGCTTTCCGGACAGTTCCGTCATCATGCTCAGCGGAATCAGCGAGACGACTACGGCAGTGGATTGCCTTCATCTGGGCGCTGCCGATTTTCTTCTGAAGCCGATTTCGCTGAGCGAGCTCCAGGCCCGAGTGGTCCGTGCCCTGGAGAAGCGCGCCCTGGTGCTTCAGAACCGATTTTACCAGCAAAATCTGGAGCGCCAGGTGCAGGTGCAGGCCCAGCGGATTCAGGAGCTCTTTCTCCAGGGCATTCAGATGCTCGCCCGCGCCCTGGAAGCCAAGGACGCCTACACCCGCGGGCACTCGATCCGGGTGAGCCAGTACGCCGTGGCAACCGCCGCCGAGCTCGGCTTCGACGGCCCGGGCCTGGACGGCATCAGGCTCGGGGGCGAGCTGCACGATATCGGAAAGATCGGTACCCGGGAGGCGGTGCTGCACAAGCCAGGCAGGTTGACGGCGGAGGAATTCCGCCAGATCACCGAGCATCCCGCGCTCGGCGAGCGGATGCTGGCCCCGCTGGCGCGTGAGTCACCCGACGTGCTCCGCATCGTGCGGTCGCATCACGAGCGGTTGGATGGTGCGGGTTTTCCCGACGGCCTGCGGGGAGAGAAAATACCGATCGAGGCCCGCATCGTCGCGGTGGCGGATGCATTCGACGCGATGACCACACGGCGCCCTTATCGTGAATCGAGGCCACCGGACGTCGCGGTCACGGAACTGCGCCGGGTGGCCGGCACCCAGCTCGATCCGAATGCGGTGGAGGCCTTCGTCGCCGCATTCCCCCACCCCGGCGACCTGCCCATCTCGGCCTAGTCCGGCCTAGAGCTCCCGCAGCATCGAGCGCATCCGGATGGCCAGCGCCTCGATCTCCCTGAGCCCGGTCAGCACCTCGGGGTCGATCTGCGCCTCGTTGAGCAGGAGGAGCTGGGCCTCGGCGAGCAGCGCCGAGAGCGGATTCGACAGGTCGTGGCGAAATCGGCTGAGCTTCTCGGCGTCGTTCATTATGCCTAGTTGGATGACGGCATGGACCGAACTACGGCGGCATTCCTGGGTTCCTTCCACCTGGCTGCGGTGACCAGCGAAAGATTGTACCCCGGCAGGAGGTTATGCAATAGAGTCGGGCGCCTGGCTATTGACTCCGCTCCACTTGGCCTCTATTTTACGGAGCTTTCTTGTCTGATAGGAAACTCCCCGACTTACAACGTCTTGCAGGCTCCGGCGCTCGGCGCCAACTACATACAGTCCAACCTCGCACGATCTTGCTCTCACAACCCAACCCCCCAGCCCGACCATTGGCCGGGCCAGTCCGCCTGGAGTCCCACCCGTGGATATCGCTGAGTTAAAGCAGAAGTCGGTCGCAGAACTGCACACGCTGGCCGAGCAGTTGAACATCACCAACTATTCCGGCCTTCGAAAGCAGGATCTGATCTTCCGCATCGAGCAGTCCCTGCTCGACTCCGACACGGTCATTCGGGGCGAGGGCGTGCTGGAAATCCTGCCCGAGGGGTATGGCTTTCTCCGGAGTCAGGACTGGAACTACCTCTACGGGCCGGACGACATCTACGTCTCGCCCAGCCAGATCAAGCGTTTCGATCTCCGCACCGGCGATACCGTCATGGGACAAGTCCGCCCCCCGAAGGAGGGGGAGCGGTACCTGGCGCTGCTCAAGGTCGAGCAGGTCAACTTCGAGGAGCCGGAGAAGACCAAGCACCGCATCGCCTTCGATAACCTGCGGCCGCGTTATCCAGATGCCCGTATCAGGCTGGAGCGGAAAAACGGAGATCTGTCCATGCGGGTCGTGGATCTCCTCTCACCCCTCGGCAAGGGCCAGCGAGCCCTGATCGTGGCCCCGCCCAAGGCCGGCAAAACGATCCTGATGCAGAAACTGGCCAATGCGATCAGCGAGAACCACCCGGAGGTCGTCCTCATCGTGCTGCTGATCGACGAGCGGCCCGAAGAAGTCACCGACATGGAGGAGAACGTCAAGGCGGAGGTCATCTCGTCCACCTTCGACGAGCCCGCTGACCGGCACGTCCAAGTGGCGGACATGGTAATCGAGAAGTCGAAGCGGCTGGTGGAGCACGGGCGCGATGTCGTGATCCTGCTCGACTCGATTACCCGCCTGGCACGGGCCCACAACGTCGTGGTGCCGCACTCCGGGAAGATTCTGTCCGGCGGTGTAGACGCCAATGCCCTACAGAAGCCCAAGCGGTTTTTCGGTGCGGCCCGCAACATCGACAAGGGCGGCAGCCTCACCATCATCGCGACGGCGCTGGTCGACACCGGCAGCCGGATGGACGAGGTCATCTTCGAGGAGTTCAAGGGCACGGGCAACTCGGAACTGGTGCTCGACCGTCGGCTGGCCGACCGCCGGATCTATCCCGCCATCGATATCCAGAAGACCTCGACCCGCAAGGAAGAGCTGCTGATGGACAAGGACGAGCTCAACCGGGTCTACCTGCTGCGCAACTTCCTCGCCGATATGCCGCCGGTCGAAGCCCTCGAGTTTCTGCTCGAGCGGATGAAGCGGACGAAAAACAATAAGGAATTCTTCGCGACCATGGCGCAGTAGGCCCGCTACAATAGAGAAGCGTAAGCGGTAAGCAGTGAGCGGTGAGCAGGCCCGGAGAGAGGATCTCCTCTGGTCGCCCGCTTACCGCTTACCGTTTACCGCTCACGATTATCTTGGCTCCATGCCCTTACCCACTGCGGGACGCCTCCTCGCCCTCGATTGGGGTGAGATCCGGATCGGCCTCGCCCTCAGCGACGAATCCCAGGTCCTCGCCACCCCGCTGGAGACCCTGCAGCGCCGGGAAGGCAAGCGCCTGCCGATGCCCCGCTTCCTCCAGCTCGTCGTCCTGCACAATCCGGTTGGGCTCATCGTCGGACTCCCACTTTCTCTCGAGGGCACCGAGGGCGACAGCACGATTGCTGCGAGGGAGATGGCCGCTACGGTCACCCGACGCACCGGCCTGCCCATGGAGCTGTGGGACGAGCGCATGAGCACAGCCCGAGCCCTTGCGGTCATACGGGAACAGGGCGGCTCAACCCGGGGCCGCAAGGCTGATGTGGACTCCCTGGCTGCCGCCGTACTGTTGCAGCATTTCCTGGATGCGAGAAGGAATAAGATGGAGAGGACGGAGAGGACGGAGATGTCGGAGGGGTCAGAGTGACGCGGACAGCGTTTTCGGGGCGCTCAAGGCGTGCGCTCCTCTCCGGCCTCTCCGTCCTCTGCGTCGCCTCCTGCCGTCCCTCTGAGAGGGCCGCCCGCGTCATACTGCCGGCCGGTGCGTCATTCTCAGCTGTAACCGACAGCCTCAAGGCACACGGTGTGATAACCCACCCGGCTTCGTTCAAGCTGCTGGCCAGGCTGCGCGGGGTGGATCGTTCGGTGCATTCGGGCGTGTACGAGTTCCCCGCGGGTGTCTCGCCGGTCAAGGTGCTTACGATGCTGGCGCGCGGCCAGAAGGCCGCTCTGCGATTCACGGTTCCCGAGGGCCTCACCATCCCGGAGGTCGCGGCGCTCGCCCGGGAGAAGCTCGGCATCCCCCCTGATTCGTTCGTGGCCGCCGCGCGGGACAGCGCCGCCGCCACTGCGCTTCTGGGAATGCGAACGCCCTCCTTCGAGGGGTTCCTGCGGCCCGAGACGTACCTCCTGCCTGCGGACATCAATGCCCGCGAGCTGGTCCGGCTGATGGCGCAGGGCTTCAAGGCCGAGTGGACGCCGGCGTGGGATGCGCGTCTGGACACACTGAAGATGAGCCGGCTCGCCATGGTTACCCTGGCGTCGATTGTCGAGGGGGAAGCGCGCGCGGATGAAGAGCGGGAAACGATTGCCGGGGTCTACCACAACCGGCTCCGGATCGGGATGCCGCTACAGGCCGATCCCACGGTGCAGTACGCGATCCTGCTGAAGCGGGGGAAGCGGAAGCCCCGCCTTTTCGTCAAGGACTACCAGATCGCGTCACCGTACAACACCTATCTGAATCGCGGCCTTCCCCCGGCGCCAGTGAATTCGCCCAGTCGTCGAAGCATCGAGGCCACGCTCTACCCCGCGGATGTGCGCTATCTCTATTTTGTGGCGGGCACTGATGGCCGTCACGTGTTTTCCCGAACCTACAACGAGCATCTTCGAGCGATCCGACAGATCCGGCGGGGAGAAAGGACAGCGGGACAGCGGGACGGCGGGACAGCAAGACCCTGACTGAAGCACAAACCTCGTTCGAGGACGGCTGCTGCCTGTAGCCGCGCCTACTGATCCGCTGACCCGCCGACCCGCTGTCCCGCCTCCACGTACCGTCTCGCCGCCCTCTCCACGTCCTCAGCGCCCAATATCCCCGACACCACAGCGACGCCGGTGCCGCCTGCGCGAAGAATCCCCGGAACGTCGTCCGGGGTCACACCGCCAATGGCGATGACCGGCCTGCCGCCGGCCAGCCGGAATAGCCGGCTGAAGCCGTCGGCACCCAGTCCTGTCCCGGCGTCCTTTTTGGTCCCCGTTGCCCGCCAGGGGCCGATCCCCCAGTAGTCGGCCTCACCAGCCAGAGCTGCTTCCGCCTCGCTGCCGACCGAGGCGCCGAGCAGAAACCCCGGAGGCGCGATCCGGCGAGCGAGACCGACCGGGATGTCGTCCGGCCCCAGATGAACGCCCGCGGCACCGGCGGCGATGGCGACGTCCAGCCGATCGTTGACCAGCACAGGGATATGGACCGAGCGTACCAGCTCGCGCACCAGGTGGGCGAGCTCGCGTGCCGTGGCTTCCTTGAGCCGGAGCTGCACCGACGTGACCCCGCCGCGCTCCGCCGCTCGCGCCACCGACACGAGGTTTCGTCCCCGGACCAATGGATCGTCGGTGACAAGCATGAGGCGCACGAGTTGCGCTACATTATCTCCCATGCCATCCTCGGTTCGACTACAGGGAATTCGGGGCGCCACTACTGTCGCCCGTAACGATGCAGCGGAGATTCTTGCCGCCACGGACGAGCTGCTGCGCACCCTGATCGAAGCCAATGAGCTCCAGCCGGACGATATCGTCAGCGGACTTTTCACCGTAACGAACGACCTGGATGCCGCATTCCCCGCCCGCGCGGCCGAGGAATTTGGCTGGAACATCGTGGCCCTGCTGCATGCCACCGAGATCCCGGTGCCGGGGTCGCTTTCGAGGTGCATCCGCCTGCTGGTGCACGCGTACACGGGCCGGAGCAGGGCGGAAATCAAGCATTGCTACCTTCGCGGAGCCACCGTGCTGCGCCCCGACCGGGCGTGACAGCGCCCAAGGTTACTCCGCGCGGTGCCGAGCGCTGGGTACGGGGCCATCCCTGGATCTACCGCAGTGAGGTGGTCGACGGGCCGGTCGCGCCGGGCCTGACGCGGGTGCACGACTCCCGAGGGCGCTTCATCGGCCAGGCACTCTACTCCCCCAAATCCGAGATTCGTCTTCGGCTGCTGGAGCGGTCGGACCGGCCAGTCGATGACCGCTGGTGGGTGGAGCATCTTACCGCCTGCGCCGGCCGGCGGAGAAACATCGATGCCAGCGCCTACCGCATCGTACACGGCGAGGGGGATGGTATTCCGTCACTGGTGGTGGACCGGTACGATCGCTGGCTCGTGGCCCAGATCCTGTCGGCCGGTCTGGACACCATGCGGGAAATGATCGTGGCGGGTCTGATTGAGGTGTTCCAACCCGAAGGCATACTGCTCCGCAACGACGCCCCCGCTCGGCGCCGGGAAGGGCTCCCCCCGGAGCCGGTCGAGGTATATGGAACCGTGCCGCGGGAGATCCAGGTGCGGGAGGGTGAGGCGCTGTACCTGGCGGCACCGTGGGACGGTCAAAAGACCGGCGCCTTCCTCGATCAGCGCCCGAATCGCCTGCTCGCCGGCCGGCTCATGCCGGAAGCGGGGCGGGCGCTCGACTGCTTTACGTATCACGGCTCGTTCGCCATCCACCTGGCCCGCCGGGCCGGAAGTGTGCTGGCGCTGGACGTCAGCCAGGAGGCGCTGGATCGCGGCGCCGCGAACGCGGCGCTCAACGGTCTGGGCAACATCGACTGGCGCAAGGCCGATGTGTTCGAGACCCTGCGGCACATGGAGCGGGCACGGGAGCGATTCGACTTCATCGTCCTCGACCCGCCGGCCTTTGCCAAGTCCCGGGCCACGATTCCTGACGCCCTCAGGGGGTATCGCGAGATCAATCTTCGGGCAATGCGGATTCTCGCGCCCGGCGGCACTCTGCTCACCGCTTCCTGCTCCTTTCATGTGCAGTTGCCGCAGTTCCTGGGCATGCTCGCGGAGGCCGCGGGCGACAGTGGCCGCGGCATGGTGCTGCAGCAGGTGCTCGGTCAGGGAGAGGACCATCCCGCCGTGCTCACCATTCCCGAGACGGGATACTTGAAGGGAGCGGTTCTGAGGGCGGTCTAGACCCTTGTCCCTTGACCGTACAGACCACCAGGCAATCTCGCCTCCCAGAATCGTTGACTCTCCAGACCGCGACGACCAACTTCTATCAATGCTCAGCCTAGGAGACTCTCGGGACAAGTCGTCGCGGGTGCGCCGGGTCCTTGGCGGAATCCTCCTCGCCAACATCGTCGTTGTCATCGTAAAGTTCGCAGTCGGGTTCGACACCAATTCGCTGGCCGTATTCGGTGACGCCCTCCAGTCGTCCGTGGATGCGGTCAATAACCTGTTCGCCTTATTCGTCGTTCGGGTGGCTTCGAAGGCGCCCGACGAGGATCATCCCTATGGGCATGCCAAGTTCGAGACGCTCGGGGCCCTGCTCATCGCTCTTCTGCTTGCGCTCTCGATTTTCGAGCTGGTGCGAGGTGCGATCGCCCGGCTGGTCACAGGGGTCCCGCTGGTGAATGTGTCGAACACCGCGCTTGCCCTCCTGGTGTTCACCCTGGCGATAAACATCGGGGTGGTGTGGTTCGAGACCCGCGCGGGCCGAAGACTCAACAGCGACATTCTCCTCGCCGACGCGCTCCATACCCGCACCGATGTCTTCATCACCCTCGGCGTGCTCACCGGCTTGGCGCTCGCCCGGGCGGGGCTGGCCTGGGCCGACCCAGCTCTGGCGCTGGTTGTGGCGGTGCTGGTGGGACGGGCAGGCTATCTGATCCTGCGTCGCTCGATCCCCAGCCTGGTAGACGAGCGGGCTTTCGATCAGGCCACGATCCGTCAGGAGGCCGAGGGAGTAAATGGAGTCAGGTCGGCGTACGCCATCCGGTCGCGCCGGGCCGGCGACCACCGCTTCGCCGAGCTGACCATCGCGGTAGACGGTCAGTCCAATGTGGCCAACGCCCACCGCATTGCCGACCAGGTCGAGGATCGCCTGCGTGACAGCCTCCAGCTCGACGAAGTCACAGTCCACGTCGAGCCATGCTGAGCGCCACCGAAGTCCGGCCCGCTCACCGGCGCCGCCGCTCGCCCTACTCGGACAAGCAGCACTACCACGAGTACATCCTCCAGCGTATCGAAGGGTACAAGAACTCGATCGGTCGGGACGAGCTGCTGCGGCTGGGAGACGAGGCCGCGTCGGAGCTGCAAGCGAACTCCGAGGGTCAGTTTGTGCTGACCGAGGTCCTGATGCTCGAATCGGTGGACCGCCTCATCCGGAAGCGGCTTTCATTGCGGCCGTACCAGCGGTGGCGGCAGCAGTTTATCAAACTGCGCGCGGCCCAGCGAACGCCGACCCACTGGGGGCTCGAGCCTCACTGCCCACTTGCCGCCCTGCTTCCTCGAATCGAGCCCGAAGACAACGCCCTCGTTGTCGGTACCGAGGCTGCCTCCACTACGTACCTGCTTGCCGCCCACGACGCCGCCGTGACCTTCATTGCGGGAGATCTTGGCTGTGTCGAGCGGGTCGAGTCACGCATGGCGGCGGAGGCGCTGGCCAGTCTCTTCGAGAGCTATGTCACCCAACTGGATCAGGCGCTGCCGGAG
>JALYPB010000291.1 GCA_030856585.1 Gemmatimonadota bacterium
CGGCAGCCGGGTGAACCGCGCCTGGGGCCTGGCGCTTCGGAAGCGCTTCTGCCGCCAGTTCAACTTCGAGCTGCAGGCCGCGGCCACCGAAGACGCGCTGCTGTTGTCGCTCGGGCCGCAGCACTCATTCCCGCTGGACACCGTCTTCAAGTTCCTGCATCCGGACACGGTGGAAGAGATTCTGGTCCAGGCGCTGCTCGACGCGCCCATGTTCGGCACTCACTGGCGCTGGAACGCCACCATCGCACTTGCAGTTGCCCGGAGCCGGGGGGGCCGCAAGACGCCCCCCCAGATCCAGCGGATGCAGTCGGAGGACCTCCTGGCCGCCGCGTTCCCCGATGCGGCCGCGTGCCTGGAGAACATCCCCGGCGATAGAGAGATCCCCGACCACCCGTTGGTGCGGCAGACGATCGACGACTGTGTGCACGAGCTCATGGATCTCGACCTGCTCACCACCCTGCTCCGGCAAATTCATTCCGGAGAGATCAAGTACGTCGCACGGGATCTTCCTGAGCCTTCACCGCTGGCGCACGAGATTCTGAACGCCAGGCCCTACGCCTTCCTCGACGATGCCCCCGCGGAAGAACGCCGCACCCTCGCGGTCTATACTCGCCGCGCCTTCGAGCCCTCGTCCGCCGACGACCTCGGCGCACTGGACCCGGCCGCCATCGAGCGGGTGCGGGACGAAGCCTGGCCCGACGTGCGCGACGCAGACGAGCTCCACGATGCCCTGCTCACCTCGGGGTTCCTGACCGAGGTCGAGGGACTCTCCGGCCGGGAAGGCCAGTCATGGATCGGCTTCGGGCGAGAGTTGGTGGACGCCGGGCGCGCGGTTCATGTGCCGATAGGCGGCGGGCAGGTTCTGTGGGTGGCAACTGAGCGGCTCCCTGAAGTCAGCGGGTCAGCGGGGCAGAGGGACAGCGGGACAGACCAAGTCAATCGCGAAGACGCTATCCGTGAACTGTTTCGAGGTAGGCTCGGAATAACCGGGCCGACGACCGCGGCTCAACTCGCTGCCACACTCAACCTCACTGAGTCCGACGCCGACGTCGCGCTGGCGGCGCTCGAGGCCGAGGGCGTGGTGCTGCGCGGCGGCTTCACACCCGAGGCGGCCACGCTCGAGTGGTGCGACCGCCGGCTCCTCGCCCGGATACACCGTTACACTCTCCACCGGCTCCGGGCCGAGATCGAGCCGGTGAGTGCGGCGGACTTCATGCGCTTCCTGTTCGCCTGGCAACGGATCGATCCGGATCAGCGGGCCGGTGGTCTCGAGGGACTCGCAACCGTCATCGCACAGCTGGATGGGTTCGAGCTTCCCGCGGCCGCTTGGGAGAGTGACGTGCTCGCGGCCAGGGTAACGGAGTACGACCCTAGGTTGCTGGACACGCTTTGCATGATGGGACGGGTGGCGTGGGGGAGAACGGGGGGACGGACGGACGGGCGGACGGGTGGTCCAATCCGCACCACGCCCGTTGCCCTCTTCCTGCGGGAGCATGCGGACCAGTGGCTCGCCGATAAGAATGGCGGGGAGTACGAGCTGTCGAGCTACGCGGCGGCGGTGAGAGACGCCTTGCAGCAGCGCGGTGCTTCATTCTTCCATGAGTTGGCTCCGGTAACAGGACTCCTGCCTACTCAGGTGGAGCAAGGTCTGGCGGAACTGGCGGGAATAGGGCTGGTCACCTCCGACAGCTTTGCGGGTCTGCGCGCATTGATCACCCCAGCGAGCAAGCGGAAGCCCCTGAGCGGAGCCAAACGGCGGCATCGGACGGCACCGGTGGGGATCGAGACTGCCGGGCGGTGGTCACTACTGGGCGGGCGGGCGGACGGGCGGACGGATGGACAGGCGGACGGGCGGACGGCCGAGCTGTACGCTCGCACCCTTCTGCGCCGCTACGGGATCGTCTTCAAGCGCCTCCTGGCGCGCGAGACCGGCGCCCCACCCTGGCGCGACCTGCTCCTGGCCTACCGTCGGCTCGAGGCCAGAGGCGAGATCCGGGGCGGGCGTTTCGTCTCCGGTATGTCAGGCGAGCAGTTTGCCTTACCCGAAGCAGTAGGTCAGCTGCGCGGTGTACGCCGGCTCGAGGGAGGTGGGGCGCTGGTGGCGGTTGGGGCGGCCGATCCGCTCAACCTCACCGGCATCATCACGCCCGGAGCACGCGTTACCGGTGTAACCCGGAATCGGATCCTGTACCGCGATGGCGTTCCGGTACTGGCCCTCGAGGGCGGAGAGATAAAGCCGGTCGGGACCGAGGAACAGCCTACGCCGGAGATGACTCAGGCGCTGGTCCGGAAACCGATCAGCCCCGCGCTCCGCGCCCGCTTGGCCATGTCGGGCGTCTCCGCAGCCACGGTGCCAATGGAGCGGAGGCCGGGACGAAGACGCAGGCGGGAGAAGAAAGAGGCGAAGCCG
>JALYPB010000297.1 GCA_030856585.1 Gemmatimonadota bacterium
GGGCAGCCGAGTCGGCGCTCGGGATTCCCTCCTGCGCCGCCCACTTGGACAGGTTGTCGAAGTTCGGCACGATCAGCATGACCGGGAAGGGGCGACGGTCGCCCAGCATCACGGCGCTGGAGACGAACTTGTTGGTCTTCGCTAGAAGCTCGATCGGCTGAGGCGAGATGTTCTTGCCGCCGGCGGTGACGATGATGTCCTTCTTCCGGTCGGTGATCTTGAGAAATCCCCCATCATCCAGCAGGCCGATGTCGCCGGTGTGAAACCAGCCGTCGGCGTCGAGCGCATCGGCGGTGGCCTCGGGCTTCTTGTAGTAGCCGGCCATCACGTTGGGCCCGCGGGTGAGGATCTCTCCGTCCGGCGCGATCTTCACTTCGACTTGCGGAATCGGAAGGCCGACGGTCCCCAGCCGCTGGTGCTTGAAGGTGTTCACCGCGATCACCGGCGAGGTCTCGGTGAGTCCGTACCCCTCCAGGATCGGCATCCCCGCCGCGTGGAAGAATTTCGCGATGTCGGCCGAGAGCGGCGCCCCGCCCGAGATGAAGAAGCGGAGCCGGCCGCCGGTCCGGGCCCGGAGCTTGGCAAAGACCAGCCGGTCCGCCACCAGCAGCTGCGCCCGAAGCGCGGGTGGCAGCGGCCGCCCCGCCAGGCGTAGCTCCACCGCCTTCTCGCCCACCCGCTTACCCCAGAAGAAGAGCCGGCGCCTCACCGGCGATCCCGCCCGCACCGCGTCCAGCACCCGGCCGTAGATCTTCTCGTACAGACGAGGGACGGACGCCATCAGGGTGGGCCGCCAGCGCTGCATGTCCGCCGCCACCGTATCCACGCTCTCGGCGTAGTTGATGACCACGCCCGAATGCAGCATGCAGTAATGGCCGAACATCCGCTCGAAGATGTGCGACAGCGGCAGGAAGGACAGGCACTCGTCCTCGTCGTTGAAGCTGAACAGCCCGCAGCAGGTGGACACGTTCGAGGCGATGTTGCCGTGGGTCAGCATCACCCCCTTCATGTCGCCGCTGGTGCCCGAGGTGTAGATGAGGGTGGCGAGATCGGCCGGCTTTACCTGCAGTGCGTTGGCTCGCCAGTCGGAGGCCGTGGGGCGGCGCGCGCGTCCCCGGGCGTACATCTCGTCCAGCGACAACACGCCGGGACCGGTGACGTCGGGGTCGAATGCGATGATGTGCTTGAGTGCGGGAAGCCGGTCCCGGGCAGCCAGCACCTTCTCCAGCTGTGTACGGGTGGAGACGAATACCGCCACCGACTCCGAATCGGCCAGGTTGTGCTCCACCTGTCTGGCCAGGAGCGTGGGGTAGATCGGCACGTCGGCGCAGCGCGCGGTCAGGCAGGCGTAATCGGCAATGGCCCAGTCGGGCCGGTTCTCCGAGAGGATCGCTACCCGGTCGCCCGTCGCCAGTCCCAGATCGAGCAGGCCGAGGCTGAGGTCCTGAATCCGGTCGGCCAGGTCGCGGTAGCCCAGCTCCACCCAGCCGCCGCCCTGCCGGGCCCGCATGGCCACCGGCCGGGAGCCGGCGCGATCGAGCGCCCCGAAGAGGAGCTCAGTGAGGGTGCGTGCCGTAGCCACCACTTACTCGGGTCCGACGATGGGACCGGGCGCGGCGGTGACGGTGAGGGCCAGTCGAGCGGAGGAGAGCGTGCCGGCAAAGGCCTGAACCTGTCCGGTACCGGGCGCCACGCCGGCGACCAGGCCCCCGGCGTCTACCGTCAGCGTGGCGTCGGTCGCCAGCCAGGTGATCGCCACATTCACCGGGTCGCCGTTCTTATCGAGCGCGCGGGCGATGAGCTGCAGCGTCTGGCCGACTTGAATGGTGGTTATCGCGGGCTGGCGGATCTCGACTTCAACGACCCCGTTGGCGCCTTCGGTGAGATTGCTGCAGCCCAGCACAGAGGCGAATGTGATCAGGGCGGCCCAGTGCGTCACGGCGTGCCCGGTGTGGGGCTGGCCGCGATGTCCTTCAGCGCGCTCTCGGCGTGGCGCACCCAACGGTCGGCATCGGCCCCCTTGGGCGGGCGGGCGAGAAACGCGCGGAGGTGCTCCGTGGCCTGGGCCACGTCTCCCCGCTTCAGCAGCAGAAAGGCCACGCCGTAGTGGGCTCCGCCCAGGCTGTTGTCCAGCTCGAGCGCCCGCTTGTAGTGGCGGATGGCCTCCTCCGGCTGACCGGTCTTGGTGAACGCGATGGCCATGTTGAGCAGAATGCGGGAATCGGCCGGGTTGTCACGAAACGCCAGCCGGTACGACGTGAGCGCCGCCTCGAAGTCCCCCTGGCGCTCGAGCGCCAGTCCCTCGTTGAGGTAGTCGAGCCGTTGGGGCTCGAGATTTCTCCGACTCCCCTTGCCGAACATGCGTTGCCAGATGCTCATGTGGGAGGAGGGATCTCCGAGGGAAAGTCAAAGGGGTGCAAGGTGTTGGAACGGGCTTAAGATAAGAGTCAAAGCGTCTAGGGTCTAGAGTGGAGTCAGGAGTCGGGAGTCGGGAGTCGGGAGGGCCCTAGACGTTTGGCTGTAGACGTGTGACCTTAGATCCTGGACCTGACCCCCGACTCCTGACTCCCGACTCCCGACTCCGAGCCACCATGCGCCGTCCCTCTCAACCCGCCCGTGGTGTCATGGAGGTCGACTGGCCGTTCTTCGGTGAGATCTGCCGAGCGCTCGCGCTCCGGGTGGCCAAGGAATATCAGCCTGAAGTGGTACTCGGCGTGGCCAAGGCGGGCGTCATTCCCGGGGTCGTCGTCGCGTCCATCATGCAGTGCGACTTCGCTTCCATGGTGGTCACCCGGAACCAGGCCGGCGCCGACCCGGTCCTGGTAACTGGTCCTCCCGCCAGTATCCGGGGCCGCCGAGTGCTGGTGGTGGACGAGACCTGCGATACCGGTAGCACCATGAAGCTCGCCCTGAGCGAGGTCCGGGCGCTCCAACCCTCCCAGGTCATGAGTGCGGTCTCCTTCAAGACCGGCGACTACGCCCCCGACTTTCACGCCTTCGAGACCGACAACTTCATCGTCCTGCCCTGGGACCGGGAGATCATCCAGGCGGGGGAGTTGGTGGTGAGGCCGGATTACGCGGGGCGGTAGGCGTAGGGCGGTACGGCGGTAACGGTAGGTTGTCACCCAGAGCGAAGCGAGGGGGCCGAAGCTGGAATTGCAGCTCTGGCCCCCTCGCTG
>JALYPB010000308.1 GCA_030856585.1 Gemmatimonadota bacterium
CAACTGGATTGGAGCCCACCCCGCCGCGTCAGTAGCACCCGGCTGGCGCAGCGCGTTCCGAGCGGAACGTCCACCGCCCCGCCGCGGGTCTTTACCGCCGGCGTTTCCCTCGCCGGAGTCACCGCAATGAGAAGAGTCGCCGGTCTCCTCGCCGCTGCGTGGACCGCGTCCATCGCGGGCGCCGCCGCCGAGCTGTCCGCCCAGGACCGGAATGCGCCCAGGCCGATCGCCGCTGGCCAGAGCCTCTGGACGGAAGAGGTGACGTGGATGGAGCTGCGCGACCTGATCACCGCAGGGTGGACGACGGTGATCATCGGGACGGGGGGCGTGGAGGACAACGGCCCGTACGTCGTCGGCGGCAAGCACAACTACGTCCTTCAGACCGTGATGCCCGCCATCGCGCGAGCGATCCCGCGGTCGCTGCTGGCGCCTATCGTGAAGTTCGTCCCCGAGGGGCAGATCGAGCCGACGGCGGACGGGCACATGCTCTTTCCCGGGACCATCAGCGTGGAGGAGACCACATTCGAGGCACTTCTCACCGACATCGCGCGCAGCTACAGGGCGCACGGCTTCAAGGACATCATTCTCATCGGCGACAGCGGCGGGAACCAGACGGGGATGCTGAACGTGGCCGCCGTGCTGAACGAGCGGTGGGCGCGGGAGGGCTCGGATGCGCACGTCCACTTCCTGCCCGAGTACTACGAGGAGGACATGTGGAGCTACTCCTTCCTCAAGAAGCTCGGGATCATGCAGGTGGACGAGTCGCCCGGGCAGCCACGGGACCAGCCGACCCACACCCGGAACGGCATGCACGACGACGTCTACTACGAAGCCCAGATGGCGGTCCAGGACCCGTCACTGATCCGGTGGGCGCAGCGTGAGCGCGCGGGGCTGCTCTCCCTCCACGGCGTCGACCTGCGCCCCCAAGACCGGCTCGTCGACATCGGGCGCAAGCTGGCCGAGTATCGGGCCGGGATCACCGCTAGGGCGTTCGCGGCGTCCCAGCGCAGGCTCCGGGACCGGTAGCGTTGGCGCAATGGATCGGAGCAGTGGGGCGGGCGCAGCGGACGGAGGGCGGGCCCTGCGAGGCTACCGCGAACGTCGTCAGAGGTCGTCACGGGCTGCCGCCTAACCCACGCATGCAGCCGACGGGCTGGCCGGGCGCGGGGCGCCGTGCTGGCGCCTGCAGCTGATTTGCAAACCGTTAGCCCGCTCCAGGAGGATGTAATGCGACCCCTTCGGTATTCCATCAACGTCACGTTGGACGGGTGCTGCGATCATCGTGCAATACCAGCGGACGAGGAACTGCATCGTCACCACGCCAAGAACCTCGCGCTAGCTGATGCCCTCCTCTTTGGCCGGGTGACCTATGAAATGATGGAGGCAGCGTGGCGGCCGGCGGCGCGGGCGGGGGCGAGGCCTGATTGGATGGAACCCTGGATGGAACCCTTCGCCCGGACGATCGACGCGGCAAAGAAGTACGTCGTGTCGAGCACCCTGGAGCGGGCCGACTGGAACGCGGAGTTCGTGCGCGGCGATCTGGGCAAGGCAGTTCAGCAGCTCAAGCAGGAGTCGGGTAAGGGGCTGTTCGTGGCAGGCGTGAAGCTCGCGCTCGCGTTAACGGAGCTGGGATTGATTGATGAGTACGACTTCGTGGTGCAGCCCAGGCTAGCCGGCCACGGGCCGACATTGTTCGCGGGGCTATCGAAGTACGTCGACTTGAAGCTCGTGAGCCAGCTGGAGTTCGGCTCGGGGGCGGTGGTCTTGCGGTATGAGCCGAGAAAGTAGCCGTCGGGATAAGAGCGGGCAAACAACAGCATGCAGCGGACGGCGCTGCGCGCCGCCGCTGATGCGCACGTCGTTAGGCGGCAAAAGGCCACCAGGTCCGTCGGGAAGGTACGCCATGCGATTCCCACTCTTGTGGGCGCCCGCGATCGCTCTTTGGGTATTCCAGCTGCCTGCCGGTGCTTGGTGGGCGCCAAGCACCGGCTTTCACGCATGGTGCTATTCGCGGCCGGAAACCTGAGCGCAGTTGTATTGAGCCACTCCCGTTTGCTAGTTTGGCGTGATGCCGCCTCCTGTGCCCGAACAACTCAGCAGGACCATTGAGACCCTCTACCGGTCGGAATCGGGCCGGGTTCTCGCGACGCTCGTGCGCCTCGTCGGAGATCTGGACCTCGCCGAAGAGTCGATGCACGAAGCCTTCGCTGCCGCATTGGACACATGGCCGAAGAC
>JALYPB010000312.1 GCA_030856585.1 Gemmatimonadota bacterium
TACTACACTCCCCAGGAGTTCGACGAGCTGCGCGACGTCGGCCTGGGCATGGGCTTCTCGCACGTCCAGGCCAGCCCACTCACCCGGTCGTCGTATCATGCCTGGGAGCAAGTGACCGCCGCCAAGAGCGGCGGTCATCCCGAGCGCAGCGAGGGACCCCTCAATCTGGTAGCGGAGCGCTAGTGGCCGGATCCACCGCCGCCCGCGCCACTGCCAAGTCCAAGGGGCTCGACGCGGCCCGCGCCGATGAGTACCGGCACTGGCTGCGGCAAATGATGCTCATCCGCCGCTTCGAGGAGAAGGCCGGCGAAGCCTACAGCCTCGGCAAGATCGGCGGATTCTGCCACCTCTATATCGGTCAGGAGGCGGTGGCCGTCGGCAGCCTGGCCGCCCTCGGACCCGACGACTACATCACCTGCTCCTACCGCGAGCATGGCCACGCGCTGGCCCGGGGTATCTCGTCCCAGGCGGTCATGGCCGAGCTGTTCGGCAAGGCGGCCGGCTGCACCGGTGGCAAGGGCGGCTCGATGCACCTGTTCGACGCCTCCCTGGGCTTTCTGGGCGGCCACGGGATCGTCGGAGGGCACATTCCGCTGACCACCGGGATGGCGTTTGCCGCCAAGTATCGGGGCACCAGTCAGGTGGCGGTCTGCTACTTCGGCGAGGCCGCGGTCAACAACGGCGCGTTCCACGAGGCGCTCAACATGGCGGCGCTCTGGAAGCTCCCCGCCATTTACCTCTGCGAAAACAACCGCTACGGCATGGGCACCGCGCTCGAGCGGGCCAGCGCCTTATACGACATCTCCGAGCGTGCCTGCTCGTACGACATGGCGAACGAGGTGGTGGACGGTCAGGATGTGCTGACGATGAACGCCGCCATGGAGCGCGCCGTGCAGCGGGCCCGGAACGAAAAACTCCCCACTCTGCTCGAGGTCCGCACCTACCGTTTCATGGGCCACTCGATGTCCGACCCCATCCATGGCCACTACCGCACCCGGGAGGAAGTCGAAGATCAGCGAAAGCGCGACCCGATTGCGGTCTGGTCCAAGCGCTTGATTGCGGATGGGCACATGGATGAGAATGCGGTGCGGGCCATGGACAAGGACGTGATGGAGGAAGTGGAGGACGCCTACCAGTTCGCCGACCAGGCGCCGGATCCCGCGCCCGAGGAGTTGTACACGCATGTATACGCTGAGGGAGAGGAGCGTGAGCGGTAAGCGGTAAGCGGTCCGCGGGCTGCCGGCGTGAGGTTCCTGGATCGCCTGCTTACCGCTCACTGCTCACCGCTTACGCTTTTTATGGCCATCATCACGTATCGAGACGCCCTGAACCAGGCACTCCGGGAGGAGATGCAGCGCGATCCTGACGTCTTCCTCATGGGCGAGGAGGTCGGGGTCTATCAGGGGGCCTACAAGGTGAGTCGTGGCCTGCTCGATGAGTTCGGGCCAATGCGAGTGGTGGATACCCCGATCACCGAGCTGGGGTTCGCCGGGGTTGGCGTCGGTGCCGCCATGGTCGGCCTTCGGCCGGTCATCGAGTTCATGACCTGGAACTTTGCCCTGCTCGCGGTCGACCAGCTGGTCAACTCGGCGGCAAAGATGCGCTACATGTCGAACGGCCAGGTAGGAGTGCCCGCGGTGTTCCGCGGACCCGGCGGATCGGCGCTGCAGCTCGCCTCGCAGCACTCGCAGGCATTCGAGAGCTGGTACGCACACATCCCCGGCCTCAAGGTGGTCATGCCGGCGACGCCGGCCGATGCAAAGGGGCTGCTCAAGAGCGCCATCCGGGACGACAACCCGGTCATATTCATCGAGGGCGAGATGCTGTACAACCTCAAGGGCGAGGTACCCGAAGGGGAGCATGTGGTGCCGCTCGGACAGGCGGACGTCAAGCGGGAGGGCAGCGATGTCACCATCATCTGCCACTCCAAGAGTGTCGGCGTGTCTCTCAAGGCCGCAGAGCAGCTGGCCACGGACGGAATCAACGCCGAGGTGCTGGATCTGCGCACCATTCGGCCGATGGACACCGAAGCGGTGCTCACCTCGGTGGCCAAGACCCACCGGTGTGTGGTGGTCGAGGAGGGCTGGCCCTTCGCCGGAATCGGAGCGCAGGTAGTCGACACCATTCAGCGCGAAGTCTTCGATGAGCTTGACGCCCCGGTCCTTCGGGTGACCGGCGCCGACGTGCCTATGCCCTATAACAAGCAGCTGGAAAAGGCCGCCAAAGCCGATCCGGGCAAGGTCGTCAGCGCGGTGAATCAGGTTTTGTATAGGGAGTGAGTCAGGAGTCAGGAGTCAGGAGTCGGGCGCGCCCGTCCCGGGAAACCCCGACTCCCGACCCCCGACTCCCGACTTCTTACTCAAGCGGACTAAAGAATGACAACCAAAGTCGTCATGGAAGCCCTGTCCCCCACCATGGAGGAAGGGCGCCTGGTCGAATGGAAGAAGCAGGAAGGCGAAACCGTCGCTGTGGGAGACGTGCTCGCCGAGGTGGAGACCGACAAGGCTGTTATGGAGCTCGTGGCTCGCGCGGCTGGAACGCTGCTCAAGCACGTCATCGAAGCCGGCGCTACCGTACCGGTCTCCGACCTCGTGGCCGTCATCGGCGAGCCTGGAGAGGATGTCAGCGGGGCAGCGGGGCAGGCGGGCAGCGGGGCGGCGGGGCAGCGGGACAGTAAAGAGGCGCAGGCCACCCAGGCATCTCCTGGTAAGAACCAGCCGGTCGCGATGCCGCCCACACCGCCAGCCGCAGCCGCTGGGGAAGAACGGCGTCCTGCAGAAAAGCCGCTGGCACGGGAGGGCAACGGGGCCAAGGCAGCGCCTACGAGGGTCAAGGCCTCGCCACTCGCCCGCCGTATCGCCGCGGAGCGCGGCGTGGACCT
>JALYPB010000327.1 GCA_030856585.1 Gemmatimonadota bacterium
CTCCCCCAGGCGCTCGCGCACCAGCCGATCCAACTCATCACGGACAGGCTCCAGAACAATCTCCGAGGTGACCTCGGCGGCAAAGGCATAGGTCAAGAGCCGCTGCGCCTTCTCGGCCGGGACCCCCCGGCTTCGGGCGTAGAAGAGGGCTACATCGTCCAGCCGCCCCACGGTGGCACCATGGGTGCACTTCACATCGTCGGCAAAGATCTCCAGCTGGGGCTTGGTATCCACCTTGGCCGTGTCGCTCAGCAGGAGATTCCGGTTGGTCTGTTTGGCGTCGGTCTTCTGCGCTTCCGGCTTCACGAACACCTTGCCATTGAACACCGCGCGAGACCGCCCGTCGAGCACCCCCTTGTAAACCTCCCAGCTGCGGCAGTTAGGCTGGTCATGATAGATGGCCGTGTGGTTGTCCACCACCTGGTCACCCCGGGTCAGATACAGCCCGTACATCAGCGTCTCCACGTTCTCGCCGTTCAGGCGCGCATGGAGGTTATGCCGAGCCAGTGCGCCACCCATGGCCAGGGTGAAGGACCGGTAGTGGCTGTCTCGTTGCTGCTCCACATGGGTGAGCCCAACGTGGTAGGCGCGTTCGCTCTCTCGTTGGATCCGGGTATGCTCGATCCATGAGTTGGCGCCGGCAACGACCTCGGTTACCGCGTTGGTCCAGTAGGTGGCGCCCTCAGCGAGGCTCACATAGCTCTCGATGACCGATGCCCTGGCCCCCGGCTCGACTACGACGAGGTTGCGAGGATGGGTAACGTTGCCGGCTGCATCGGCAGTGGTCACGAAAACCAGATGTACCGGACGTTGGAGATCGGTATCGGCGGGTACGTGGACGAAGCCGCCATCGCTCATGAAGGCGGTGCTGAGCGCGGTAAATGGGCTGGTCTCTATGGAAGCATGACGCGCGAGGTGCTTCTCCAGCAATGTTCCGTCCGCCTGGAGAGCGCGAGCCAGGCTGCCCGCCTGAACCCCGGCTGGGAGTTCCCCGGTGGAGCTGAGTACTTCGCTGTACCCGCCGTCCACGAACACCAGCGTGGTCCACTCCGGGTGGCCGAAGATGAACGGAGCCAGCTCGGCGAGGGTGATTTCGCGCGACGGAGTTGTGCCCCGGCGCCAGACGCCTTGGGCGATTGGTGCGATAGGAGTGAAGCGCCACTCCTCGTCGCGAGCGGTGGGAAACCCGGTGGCCGCGAACCTGTCCAGGGCCGCTTTCCGGACCGGTTCCAGCCAGTCCGGGCTGTCCGCGGTGGCTACCGGAAGTGTCAATCCGAATTCCTGCAGGCTGGCCTCCCTCACGACGCTGCCCCGACCTCCTGCTCCAGCCACTCATATCCTCTGGCCTCGAGCTCGAGGGCAAGGTCCTTACCCCCGGAGCGCACAATCCGGCCGGCCGAGAGCACGTGCACCTGATCGGGGACGATGTAGTTGAGCAGTCGCTGGTAGTGGGTGACGATGATTGTGGCGTTGTCCGCCTTCCGGAGCGCGTTCACTCCGCCGGCCACGATCCGCAGCGCGTCGATATCCAGCCCGGAGTCGGTCTCGTCCAGAATGGCGAGCTTGGGCTCGAGCACCGCCATCTGAAGTATCTCGTTGCGCTTCTTCTCGCCGCCCGAGAAGCCCGAGTTTACCGCTCGGCTCATGATTTCGGGTCCCCACTCCACCAGCTGAAGCTTCTGCTCCAGCAGGTCGAGGAAGTCCATCGAGTCGACCTCCTCGAGACCTTTGGATTTCCGGATTTCGTTGTAGGCCGCCCGAAGGAAATAGGCATTGCTGATGCCCGGAATTTCCACCGGATACTGGAAGGCGAGGAAGATTCCTGCCTGAGCGCGCACCTCGGGATCCATATCGAGGAGGTCATTCCCCTCGTAGAGAACCTGCCCGGCCGTAACCTCATAGGCCGGGTGACCGGCGAGTACCTGTGCCAGCGTGCTCTTGCCGGACCCGTTAGGGCCCATGACCGCATGAATCTCACCGGCATTGACGGTGAGATCGATGCCTTTGAGAATTTCTTTGTCTCCAGCCTTGGCCCGAAGGCCTTTGATTTCCAGCAATGTTAATCTCCCTTTAAAACGTGAGCGGTGAGCGGTCAGCGGGAGTTACCGGAGTTGACCCGGTTACTGCTTACCGCTTACCGCCTCTATCCAACACTGCCTTCGAGACTCACCCCCAGCAGCTTCTGTGCTTCGACGGCGAACTCCATCGGCAGCTCCT
The DNA here is from genome assembly GCA_030856585.1 of Gemmatimonadota bacterium. GTDB lineage: Bacteria > Gemmatimonadota > Gemmatimonadetes > Gemmatimonadales > GWC2-71-9 > CAVVWJ01. Next base: position 2,218 of record JALYPB010000327.1, read on the forward strand.
TGAACACTTCCTTGCAGAAGCCGTTCACGATCATCGAGATGGCGTTCTCGGTATTCAGCCCCCGCTGTTTCAGATAGAAGATCTGATCCTCGCCGATCTTTGAGGTCGACGCCTCGTGCTCGACTGAAGCCGTGGAGTTCTGGACATCGATGTAGGGAAAGGTGTGCGCGCCGCAGCGATTGCCGATGAGCATGGAGTCGCACTGGGTATAGTTGCGTGCACCGGCGGCCTTGGGCATCACCTTGACCAGGCCCCGGTAGCTGTTCTGTCCCTGACCGGCGGAGATACCCTTGGACACGATAGTGCTGCGCGTGTTCTTTCCCAGGTGAATCATCTTGGTGCCGGTGTCGGCCTGCTGCATTCCGTTTACCACCGCCACGGAGTAGAACTCTCCGACCGAGTTGTCTCCCTGGAGAATGACGCTCGGATACTTCCAGGTGATGGCAGACCCCGTCTCAACCTGGGTCCAGGAGATCTTCGAGTTGACTCCGACGCACTTGCCCCGCTTGGTCACGAAGTTGTAGATCCCGCCCTTGCCTTGCGCGTCCCCGGCGTACCAGTTCTGCACCGTCGAGTATTTGATCGTGGCGTCATCGAGCGCCACGAGCTCGACCACCGCGGCGTGTAGCTGGTTCTCGTCCCGCTTGGGCGCCGTGCATCCCTCCAGGTAGCTCACGGAGGCGCCCTCTTCGGCCACGATCAGCGTCCGCTCGAACTGACCGGTGTCCGCGGCATTGATCCGGAAGTACGTGGACAGCTCCATGGGGCAGCGCACCCCCTTGGGTACAAACACGAATGATCCATCGCTGAACACCGCGGCGTTCAAGGCGGCAAAGAAGTTGTCGCTGGCAGGGACCACTGATCCCAGGTACTTCCGCACCAGATCCGGATGCTCCCGGACCGCCTCGCCGAAGGAGCAGAAGATGACCCCAGCCTCGGCCAGCTTGGCCTTGTAGGTGGTGCCAACGGAAACGCTGTCGAAAATGGCGTCTACGGCTACCCCCGCCAGGAGCTTTTGCTCCGTCAGCGGTATGCCAAGCTTCTGGTAGGTCTCCAGCAGCTTGGGATCGACGTCGTCCAGGCTCCCCAGCGGCGTCTTGGTCTTGGGCGCGGAGTAGTATCGGAGCCCCTGGTAGTTGACCGGCTCGTATTTCACGTTGGGCCAATTGTGGGGCTCGGTCATCTTGAGCCACCCCCGGTAGGCCTTGAGCCGCCATTCGAGCAGCCACTCGGGCTCGCCCTTTTTAGCCGAGATCAGCCGGACGATGTCCTCGCTCAGCCCCATAGGCGCTTCATCGACTTCGATATCCGTCACGAAGCCGTATTTGTATTCCTTGTTGACCAGGGTCTCCACCGACGAACTCATACGCTCTCCTCTGACCGGGTCTCGCCTGCACCCGATGCGTTGCCGGGGCCGAAGCGCACCCGGTACTCGCAGGCGCTGCAACCGCTCAATATGTGCCCCTGGCGATCGACTTCCGCGCCCAGGGCGGCCGCCAGGAACCTGGCCTCAGCCGCACAGATCTCGGGAAACCGCTGAGCCACAGCCTGAATGGCGCAGTTGTGCTCGATCAGGGTGCCGGTGTCGGCAAAGGTAGTTCCCTCCGCCATGTAGCCTTCCTCAGACAGCAGCCGCGTAACTGCCGCCATCCGCTGGGCCGGCGTGGCGCCGGCGAGCTCCTGCTGAAGCCGCCGGCTAAGCGCGTCGTATCGAGCTTCGAGCACCGCAACGGCCGTCGCACGACCCTCCCGGGCAACTACGTAGTCCAGCAGCTCGGTGAGGGTAGCCTCGTAGCGACGGGGAAAGAGCGCCTCGCCTACCTGGCTTAACCGATACGCAAACGCAGGCGCGCCTACTCCCTGGTTCTGGCGCTCGTACTCGACGAGGCCCTCGGCTTCCAGCTCCTTCAGGTGGTTCCGCACCGCATTGAGGGAGACGTCGAGCCTGGTGGCCAAGTCCTTGGCAGTCAACCGATACGCTCGCTTGAGCTCGATCAGTACCAGACCGCGGGATCCCCTGAGACTCAGGGGAAGGGGAGGGGCACTGGCGTGCTGCCGGCAGATGGGAATGCGGCTTCCATTGGGCAATCATAAGTGTTTTAGTCGGGATTGTCAATTCGAGCACAATTTTGGTGTGAATTCGCAAATCCATGGCCAGGCGTAAGATAGGGCTGCTACTATGCAGAGCTGGAGCCTTAGTCGTCGCCGCCAGAATAATCGTAGTAGTAGTTACTACATCGTTTACGCCATTCCTTGAGTGCGGACGGCTGGTCGTTTGGATGCGC
>JALYPB010000329.1 GCA_030856585.1 Gemmatimonadota bacterium
GGCCATGATCGCATCCAGGTGCCGGCCGATCGCGGCGGGATCCTCACGCACCTGCCCAACGTCGGCCCATCCGGCGCGCGCCGGGCCCCGCTCAGCCAGCTCCCGCACCACCCTGCCCGCCTCCGCATCGAGAAAAATCCCGTCGGGGCCCACGAACTTGAGCGCATTCCACTCTACGGGATTGTGGCTCGCGGTGAGGATGAGCCCGGCACCCGCGTGATGGTGCTCGACCGCCAGCTGCACCGTGGGGGTAGGCACCATCCCGAGATCGATAACGTCGACCCCGGCCGACATCAGGCCCGCAGCAGCCGCGCGGGCGAACATCGGCCCGCTGGTTCGAGAATCGCGGCCGAGGACGACGGACGGACGGGACGGGGTACCTGCACCCTGCGTGGTGGAAAGCGCTCCGGATCTCACCCACGCGCCCAGCGCTGCCGCGTAGCGCGCCACGATCTCGGGAGTGAGATCCGTCCCCACGTGGCCGCGGATCCCTGAGACACTGATCATCAGGGTATCAGATACAGGGGCTGTCATCGACTCAGGCGGTGAGCGGAAGCGCCGATCCATTGCCGTGCGCGCTGATGAACGCCTCGACCACCCGGGGGTCGAAGTGGATGCCGGCGCAGCGGCGCAGCTCATGGATGGCTTCGGCTGCAGTGCGTGGGCTGCGGTAGGCGCGGTTGGTGGTCATGGCGTCGAATGCATCCACCACCGCCACAATCCGGGCTTCGAGAGGAATCTGGTCGCCCTGAAGCGAGTCGGGGAACCCGCTGCCGTCCATCCGCTCGTGATGCGATCGGGCAACCCTTAGTACGATAGGGGACGAGGCGAAAAAGGGCGCCAGAATCTTCTCGCCCAGGGTCGCGTGCGACTTGACGTGCTGGAACTCATCCACCGTCAGTGGGCCGGGCTTGTTCAGGACCTCTTCCCTGGTGCCGATCTTCCCGATGTCGTGCAGCTCACCGCCCAGCCGGATGTCCTCCAGCGAGTCGTCGGTGAAGCCGAGTGGCACCGCGGTTGTCAGGGCGTAGCGGCTCACCCGGCTGGAATGACCGCTGGTATAGGAGTCCTTGGCCTCGAGCGCGTGCACCAGCATCTGCACACCGTTGACCAGGGAGGCCCGGTTCCTTCGATCCAGGTCGCGCACCCGCAGCTCCAGGCTCTGCTGATAGAACCGGTTCTCGAGAACCAGCCGGCGCTTGTCCATGGCCTTATCCAGCCGGGCGCGGACCTCGTCGATCATGACCGGTTTCGAGATGTAGTCCATGGCCCCGAGCTTGAGACACTCGACCGCCGTATTCACCTCCGCCATGCCGGTGAGCATGATGACGGCCATATCGGGATAGCGCAGCAGGGCCTCGCGCAGGAAGGTGACGCCGTCCATCTCGGGCATGTAGATGTCCGAGATGCATATCGGGATTTCCCCTACCCGTCTGAGGACCGCGAGGGCATCGGCCCCCGACACGGCCTCGATCGGGGACAACCCGTGCGATGCCGTAACGCGCATGAGCACCTGCCGCACCTGCGGGTCATCATCTACGATGAGGCAGCGTGCGGTTGCGCCGGCAACTGGAGTGGAAGTCACGTGCGAAACTAAATAGGGCTATGAGCTATTGGCTATTGGCTAAGGCTATTCTTAGTGTGGAACAGCGGGTTAATGTTCACCCTACCCCCTCCTCACAGACACCGATGACTCGGATTCTCCCGGACGACCCCAACCACGGCTTTGCCACCCGCTCGGTGCATGCCGGACAGATCGTGGAGCCGTTGGCCGGCGCGGTCATGACGCCGATCTACCAGACCTCCACCTACGTTCAGACCGGTCTCGGGAAACACCGGGGATACGAGTACGGACGGACCCAGAACCCCACCCGGGAGGCCCTGGAGCGCAACGTGGCCAGCCTGGAAGGGGCCACCCACGGGTTTGCGTTCGGCTCGGGCCTCGCTGCCCTGGACACGGTGCTCAAGCTGTTCAAGACCGGAGACCATATCGTCTGCGGCGAGAACGTATACGGCGGCAGCCATCGCCTGATGGAGCGAATCTACGGTAACCTGGGAATCCGGGTCACCTTCGTGGACATGCGCGACATCGGCAAGGTCGAGCAGGCGCTCACCCCCGCCACCCGGATGATCTATTGCGAGACGCCGACCAATCCAATGATGAACCTGACGGATCTGGCCGCACTCGGAGATCTCACCCAGGCGCACGGCTACCTCTACGTAGTGGACAACACCTTTGCGACCCCGTATTTCCAGCGCCCGCTCGAGCATGGAGCCGATATCGTGCTCCACTCGACGACCAAGTATCTGAACGGCCACAGCGATATGGTGGGTGGCTTGCTGGTCACGTCACGGGACGACCTGGCCGAGCGGCTGGGCTTCATTCAGAATGCGGCTGGAGGAGTACCAGGTCCCATGGACTGCTGGCTGGCGCTGCGGGGGATCAAGACGCTTCCCCTCCGCATGCGGCAGCATGATGCCAGCGGACGGCGCATTGCCGAATGGCTCAGCCATCAGCCGGGGGTAACAAAGCTCTACTATCCCGGATTGCCATCCCACCCGCAGCATGAGCTCGCCTGCCGGCAGATGAGCGGTTTCGGCGGCATGATCTCGCTTGATCTGGGCGACCCGGAGCGGGCGCGCCGATTCGTTGAAAAAACCCGGATCTTCGTGCTGGCTGAATCGCTCGGCGGAGTGGAGAGCCTGATCGGGCACCCGGCATCCATGACCCATGCCTCGGTTCCGCCGGCCATGCGCAAGGCGATGGGCCTGACCGACAGCTTGATTCGCTTGAGCTGCGGGGTGGAGGATACCGACGACCTGATGGCGGACCTGGACCGGGCGTTTGCGGAAAGTGAGAAGTGACGGACGGTCGGAAAGGCGGACAGGCGGACGGTTGTCATCCCGAGCCCGTTCGCTGCGCTCAGGGCAGGCTCCGCAAGGATCTAGTTCGTCTCAATGTGAAACCATCGGCTTTGTCGCGCGTATGGTCCCGCACCTCCAACCACTGAGTCGTTCATGAGCACCACCCTGCCGGTCCCTGAACCCCGCAAGGCCTTTCCCCAGATCGCGGCGGTGAGCTGGGAGCATCCTGCCGACCGCGCCGCTCTGCAAGCGTTACGGGCGGTACCCGGCGTGGATGATCTGATCCGCAAAGTGCTGGCGATGCTGGGAGGGGAGCGTGGCATTCGCCTGTTGTTTCAGGGGAACGCGGTCCGGGTCGGGCCCACTCAGTTTCCCAGGCTCTGGCAGCTGCACACCGAAGTGGCTACCACCCTTGACTGGCCCACCGTGCCGGAGCTTTACGTATCCCAGACCCCGTTCTTCAATGCCGGGGCCTATGGCATCGACACCCCTTTCATAGTGGTTCACTCCGCAGCCATCGAGTTGCTCGACGAAGATGAGCTGCGGGTGCTGTTGGCGCATGAGCTGGGACACGTCATCAGCGGACATGCGCTCTATCACACCATCGCGGCGATCCTCGCCATGATGAGCCTCGGGGCACTTCCAGTGCTGGCGGGGCTCGCGGTGCTTCCCATCCGCCTGGCGTTTCTCGAGTGGTCCCGGAAATCCGAGCTCTCAGCTGACCGGGCCGGCCTGCTTGGGGGGCAGGATATCGTGGTTGCGCAGCGGATGGACATGAAGATGGCGGGTGGAGGGCGCGGGCCGGGATTCGCCGGCCAGCTGGACGTCGATGCCTTCATGCAGCAGGCTCACGAGTACGCCACCAGCAGCGAGGGGCTGGATGTGGTCTACAAGCTCCTGAGCACGCTGGCTCTGACCCACCCGATGCACACCGTTCGTGCGGCCGAGCTGCAGCGATGGCTGACCAGCGGCGAGTATGAGCGCATCCTGCGAGGGGAATACACCCGCCGCGGCACCGAGGCCAAAGAGCGTCCGCTGCGAGACGACATGGCCGCAGCCGGGGCCTACTACGCTGGTGAAGCGCGGGAGCTGGCAACCCAGGTAGCTGATGCGGCACGGCGCGCGACGGAGCGTGCACGCGAGGCGTTCCGCAACGCGCAAAAGCCGTGAGGCTGCTCGTGGTCGGAGGGGTCGGGCGGGAGCACGCGCTCTGCTGGGCGCTCCGCCGCGAGGACCCCGAGGCTCAGATCTACTGTGCCCCGGGTAACCCCGGCACCGCCGAGCTCGCCGTAAATCTCTCCATAGCCGCCGACGATCTGGACCGGCTGGCAGACGCGGCGGACATGCACGGCATCGATCTCACCATCATCGGCCCCGAGGCGCCGCTGGCGCGCGGCCTGGCCGATCGGCTGCGGGCGGAAGGACGACTGGTCTTCGGTCCGAGCGCCGCCGCCGCCCAGATCGAGGCGTCCAAGGCCTTTGCGAAAGAGGTCATGTTTGCGGCCGGGGTGCCGACCGCGGCGAGCCAGACCTTCACCGACCTCGCCCTGGCTCTCGCGTATGTCGATCGCCACTCCGAGCCGCTTGTCGTCAAGGCGTCGGGACTGGCGGGTGGGAAGGGCGCGGTGGTGTGCGCCACGCGGGGCGAAGCGGCGAGAACGGTTCGCGCCATGCTCGAGGGCGACAAATTCGGCCCGGCCGGCCGGACCGTGGTCATCGAGGCGTTCCTCGAAGGTGAAGAGATCTCGGTGCTGGCGCTGACCGACGGGCGGGATGTCGAGCTGTTACCGGTGGCGCAGGATCACAAGCGGCTGCTGGAGGGAGACCTGGGGCCGAACACTGGGGGCATGGGCGCCTACAGTCCCGTGGCGCTGGCTACTGCCGCTCTGCTGGAGCGGGTCAAGCGCGAAGTGCTGTTTCCTACCCTGGAGCAGATGCAGCGGCAGAAAACTCCCTTCTCGGGTGTGCTCTACGCCGGGCTGATGGTCGACGCGGACGGTGTTCCCTCGGTTGTGGAGTTCAACTGCCGGCTGGGCGACCCGGAAGCCCAGGTGGTACTCCCGCTCCTGTCCGGAGGACTTACCGATTCTTTCATGCGGGTGGCGGAAGGCAGGGCGCCTTCACCGCTGAAGATCAGTCGCCAGGCCGCGGTCACGACGGTGCTCGCATCCCGTGGGTATCCGGATGCCCTCGAGACCGGCGCCGCCATAGTGCTCCCCGAGAGTCAGCCCGCGGGGGTGACGGTCTTCCATGCCGGGACCGCTCGAGGACAGGACGGGGTTCTTCGGGCGAGCGGAGGAAGAGTGTTGACCGTGACCGCGGTGGCGGCGAGCTTCAGTGAAGCGCAGCGGCTCAGCCGGGAGACGGCAGACGCGGTTCGCTTCGACGGCAAGATCTTCCGGGGCGACATCGGGTGGCGTGAAGCGGTTAGGCGGATTCCCCCGGCCAGGAAAGGAACGATCGTCGTAACGCCGTGACGGCTGCTGATGCCAGAGCTTCCCGAAGTCGAAACCATCGTTCGCGATATCCGCCCGTCACTTGTCGGCCGCCGCATCGGCCGGGTCACGCTCAGCCACGATGACGTCCTTCGAGGCGTGACTCGACGCCGGCTGGTGTACCGCCTCAAAGGTGCAACTATCAAAGGCGTGTCTCGCCGCGCCAAGCACGCCGTCCTGGAGCTCGACAACGGGCGGCTGATCATCCAGCCCGGCATGACCGGTTCCCTGATGGTCCACCGGAAGGCACTCGAGCCCAGCGAAGCGGCGTACGCCGTTCTGCGGGCGGAGCTCGACAGTGGGCGGGAGCTGGTCTACAAGGACGTGCGCAGGCTGGGGACCTTGCTCCTCCTCAACGACAAGGAGTGGGCCAGCTACACCGCGGCCATCGGTCCCGAGCCGCTGGATGACGACTTCTCGGTCGAGCGCTTTGCGGCCAGCCTGCGCGGGAGCCGGCAGGCGATCAAGAAGGTGATCATGGACCAGCGCCACTTGGCCGGAGTCGGAAACATCTACGCCAACGAAGCCCTGTTCGCGGCCGGAATCGATCCATCGAAGCCGGCCCGCCTTCTCACCGCCGACGATCAGCAGCAGCTGCATGGCGAGATCCGCCGTATCCTCGCTGCCGCGATCATCTCGAACGGCACCACCTTTCGCGACTACCGGACCGGCACCGGCGAGCAAGGGAATTTCCAGCTGGAGCTCCTGGTGTACGGGCGCGAGGGGGAGCCTTGCCGCGTTTGTGGCACGCGGCTGACCGGAACCCACGCGATCGACGCGCGGACCACGGTATTCTGCCACCGATGCCAGAAGTGATCAGCAGGCGAGCCCAGCGGGTCGTCCCGCTTCCTTCCACCGATCTCGATCAGCTGCGGCGCCGGGTGCGGGCTCTCGCCGAAAACCGGCCGGCCGTCTACCAGATGTTCGACGCGACGGGCCGCGTGCTCTATATCGGCAAGGCCAAGCGGCTCCGGACTCGGCTCCTCACCTATTTCCGCGCGAGTTATCCCGACGACAAGGCGGCACGGATTCTCTACGCTGCCAGCGAGATACGCTGGGACTACGTGCCGAGCGAGTTCGCCGCCTACCTCGGGGAGCTCCGCCAGATCCGGAAGTTCCGCCCCTACTTCAACCACAAGGGCAACTACACCCGGCGCTCGGTGCTCATCAAGATCGCGGGCGGCCCAGCCCCTCGGGTGTACGGCGGCGGTACCGTGGCTCGGGAGGACATACGCTGTTACGGGCCGTTCCAATCGATGGGGCGAATGCAGGAAGCGGTACGCACGCTGAACGACCTGCTGGGTCTCCGGGACTGCCCCCCGCCGATGCCCGTGGTGTTTGCCGGCCAGGAGGATCTCTTCGCCGAGCCACGGCAGGCCGAATGCATGCGGCACCAGTTTGGTTTCTGCAGCGGACCCTGTGCCGGCTTTGTGGCCGAGCGCGACTATCGCCGCCGGGTAGACACCGCGATGGCATTCCTGGAGGGCCGCACGCTCCAGCCGATCGACCGGGTAGTTGTCGCGATGCAGGAGGCGGCGGGTAATGCGCAGTTCGAGCTGGCGGCGCGGTGGCGGTCGAAGTTCGAGCAGCTCGAGTGGTTGCTGGCCGCCACCAGCCGGGCGCGCACCGCCATCGATCTGCTCACCTTTGTGTATCGAGACACGGGCGACTTCGGCGACGATCGGGTGTACATCCTGAGGCGCGGTGTTGTCCGTGCTTCGTTCCCCTACCCTGCCACCCCGATCGAGCATGAGGCCTTTCGGGGCGTGATGGCCCAGGAGATCAGCCAGCCGCCGCCGCCGACAGGACCGCTGCCGCTCGACTCACTCGATGAGGTGCTGCTGATGATGGCCTGGTTCCGGGCCCATCCCGAGGCACTGCGCCGGACCACGCCGTACGAGCAGTGGATGTGAGGAGGCGAGTAACGCGTAGGTGCACGCGGAACGCCACGCGAGCAGGCTGGTTGCCTCGACGGGGCCCTCCGCCTAGCGCACCTCCGGAGTGGGGTGCAAGATCTTTGGTGTGGGCAGAACTTTGATTTCAGAATTGCAGCTCGAGGCGTCAGCCAGACCTGTTCATGAAGAAAGTCATTGTCTACCGCAACACTTTGCTGCCCTATTCAGAGACCTTCATTCGGGCACAAGTACTCTCCTACCGTGGCTGGGACGCCGTCCTGGCCGGCGCAGAGCGTCTTCCGGGGTCCAATCTCGAGGGATTGACCACGCTACTGTTGGGTAAGGGCAGGCCGAGTGTCAGCGGCCGCGTCTTTCGCCGGGTTAGAGAGCGGCTTGGGTATGCCGCCCCCAGCATCGTAGCCCAGCTCGATAGAGAGGCGGCCCAGCTCGCGCACGTTCATTTCGGGACCGATGCGGTCAGGATCTGGCCGGTGCTGCGCCGCCTCAACCTTCCTGTCATCGTTACCCTCCATGGCTACGACATTAACACTTACAAGGAATGGTGGGAGCAAGGCCACGGCGGCCGAGGGAGACGAACGTATCCCCGCAAGCTGCTCGCGATGGCGGACAACGCCAGTGTCACGTTCGTCGCGGTTTCCGAAGCAATCCGGCAGCGCGCCATCGACTTCGGAATACCCGGTGAGAAAATATCTACCAAATACATTGGGGTGGACGTGTCGCGCTTCACGCCGGGTGGGCTACCCATTCTGAAAAGAAAGCGACAGGTCTTATACGTGGGTCGCATGGTCGAGAAAAAGGGCGGCAGCATTCTGATCGAGGCATTCGCCCGCGTTCGGCAGCAGGTGCCGACAGCACGGCTCGTTATGGCTGGCGACGGTCCTCTCCTTCAGGAATTCAAGCGGCTGGCACGAAGACTGAATGTGCCGGTGAAGTTTATGGGCAAGACGCCGGTCAATGAAGTAAAACGACAGATCGACAAATCACGTGTCTTCTGTCTTCCCAGCATTATCGCCAGGAATGGAGATGCCGAGGGGTTGCCTATATCTGTGCTCGAAGCTCAGGCATGCGGTGTTCCGGTGGTTACCTCCGCGCGCGGCGGGGCAACGGAAGGCATCCGGCATGGCAGGACCGGGTTTGCATTTCAAGAGGGCGACGTCCGGGCCCTCGAGTCGGCGCTGCTACGTCTGTTGAGCGACGACACGCTGGTGGCCCAGATGGCCGAGGCGGCGCAGGCCCACGTGAGGGCCCGATTCGATCTCAGGAAGTGCACCGCGGCCCTGGAGGAGCTGTATGACCGCACCGCGGCTTCCGGTACCCGAGTGACAGGCGCTGCCGCTCGACTCGCTTAATGAAGTGCCGATGCGACCGCCCAGCTGGTGAATGCCGTATGGGCTATCAACTAGTACTCACTATCTGATCGGTGCCCACAGGTCGGGCGTTCGCTCGATGGATGAGGGCTGCGGGGTGCCCGTAGGCAGCGGCCAGGCGAACCAGCCTTGCGGATCGTCATCGTAAATCCTTACCGCAAGGCGCGGCAGTCTTCCCTCGGAGCCCTCGAGCCACACCGGGTCGAGCCGTAATAGCAGACTCCAGCTCTTCAGACCATCCCGACCGCTCACCTCCCAGCCTCCTCCCGACCGCTCGGCGCCGAGGCGCCAGTCGGGATCGCCCTTTGGCGGCTCCCAGCGCCCGAGTCTTCCCCGGAAGACCACGCTGCTGTCGATAGTGCGTCGGAAATACAACTGGAAATCATCGTGCTGCGGGTTGCTGCCGCCGTCGCCACGGGTATCGAGGCTCACGACGAAATCGTCACCCCAGTACGGCGTGGAGTCCGGTATCGTGGCGGCCACGAAGAACGTGTCCGCCGCGCGGAGCAGCCATATGCGGGCGATGCCCTGCCGGGTCTGCAGCTCGAGCTGAGGTGGTCCGTAGTGAACGCTGTCGATGATCGCTCCGGGAGCGGGTGGCTGCCCGATCGAGCGGATCGACACCGTGTCAGGAGCGACGGATTGAAGCAGGCAAAGCAGCGGAAAGAACATTTATTCGGGGTCGAAGTCCTGCAGCGGCAACAAGCGTCCCCGAGGTGGGATGCCGGCCTCCAGCTCCATGATTCCCACCGAGGGTGGAAGATTGAACCGGCGCGGCCCCGCCCCGCCCGGATTCATGACCGTCACCACGACATCGACCAGGGTCAGGAGCGGCCGGTGAGTGTGGCCAAAGACAATGATCTGAGCCTCGGGAAAAGCGGCGTTGAGCGCGGCCGGCGTGGGAGATCCGAGCTGATCGCCGTGGATTACCACGATGTCGAAGCCGTCGAGCTGCAACGTCGCAACGTCGGGAAGCGCACGCCGCAGCTCGTGACCGTCGGTATTGCCGTAGACGGCAGTCACCGGCGCGAGGGTCTCAAGCTCCGCGAGCAGGTCAAGGGAGCCTACGTCTCCGGCATGGAGGATGTGGTCCACGCCGGCAAACGCATCAAAGACCTCCGGACGGAGAAGGCCGTGCGTGTCGGAGATAACGCCCAGACGCATCAGGGCCGGGCCAGGGCCAGGACCGTAGCGGCGGGACGAGCCCTCACTCTCTCCATGAGAGCCGTGAACACGCTCAGGACTTCAGGGCCCTCGAACGCGCAGTGACCATGCCGGTCGATGGTCTGGTGAACGAGCAAGGAACCCTTGCCCGCCTGGCTCACCTTCTCACCATACAGTTCTGACTGGCTGAAGGGCACGATCGGGTCGCCGGTGGTGTGCAGAGTGGCGAGCGGGACCTGGATATTACCGGAGGTCTGGAATCGGGCCAGGCCCGCCACTGCCGCCGGATCCGCCGAGTGCCGCTGCACGCCCGCGTTCAGCGCCGCGTCGTTCGAGGATCCGGCATAGACCCGGGTCGAGTTGTCGAAGGGCTGCCCGCCCAGCCGCGCCCGAGCATCGGCAAACCCGAAGACGTCGTACCAGAGGATGCCAACAGTGGTCTCGGCCACTGAGCGAAGATCGTTTCCGGCCACCGGAGCCCCTGTGATGTGGATCAGCTCCAGCGCCGCGCCGAAATCGGCGGCCAGTGAAATCACAATTGCAGGAACGTACCTCGAGTCCCAGGTGGCCCGAACCGTTTCGGGAATCTCCACGGCAGTCCCGGCGATCACACCGGGAAAGAGGTAGTCGAAGACCACCCGGAAATCCCCGATGTAGTTCAACTGCGACTGAAAGTCTCCTATGGGGCCACAGCCGGCGAGGGCGCCGTCGAACAGTTCGGGGTATCGCTCCACTGACAGGGTGGCAACCAGGCCGCCTTCCGAAAAACCGACGATGACCGACCGCCCCGGATCGGGACGGTACAACCGGCGGACGGTGGCGTCGAGCTCGGCGAGATCCTCGGTGGCTTCCGGGGCGACCAGGCCGTTGGCCCGGTAGCTCGTGGTTGCAAAAGCATAGCCCAGCCCGGTCAAGGTTCCCGATATGGACAGTCCACCAACAACATCATCCGGAAGGGCGACCGGCTGGTGCGCCGGCACGTAGCCATGGGCGTAGAGCACCAGATCGCCGTTCCAGGTGGCCGGAAAACAGATCCGGTACAAGGCTCCATGCTCCAGAACGCCGTCGGTGCAGCCGGCGCTTGGTGCAATCCCTTCATCCACCGGTGGCGGCGTCCCGGGAGGCTCGGGGCCCGAGAGATCGTCACTGTTCCCACCACACCCCGCGGAAAACCAACACCCGCAGGCCAGAACGGCGCCCGAACCCAGGCGCCGAAGATAATCGAGAATTGCGTTCACGTCCGATCTCCTCCCCATCGTCGCGCGATTTCAATTTCCAGTTCCAGTTGATCCAGGACTCGCTGCACGATGAAATCTACCAACTCGCTCACCCGGGTGGGCCGGTGATAGAAGCCGGGAGCGGCTGGAATGACCACGGCGCCGGCCTCAGTCACCGCCACGAGATTTCTGAGGTGGACCAGGGACAGCGGCGTTTCTCGCGGCACCAGGATGAGCTTCCGCCGCTCCTTCAGGGTGACATCGGCCGCTCGCTCGACCAGTGACCGGCTGGTGCCCCCAGCCACAGCCGCCACGGTGCCCATCGAGCAGGGGCAGATGACCATGCCCGCGGTGCGTTGAGAGCCGGAGGCGGGTTTGGCCCCGCGGTCGTCATCCGGAAACAGCACCACCGAAGTCCAGTCTCCGCCCGTGGCCTCCTTCAGTCCGTCCAGGGATTTGATGTTGCACTCTTCCCGAAGCAGGCGCATGCCATGCTCGGACGCAATCAGCCAAACCGGAATCCGCTGTTTCGCGAGGACCTCGAGCAGCCGAACGCCGTAGGGTGCGCCCGAGGCGCCGGTCAGCGCGAGCACCACGGGATGCTGGGTCATCTACCGCGTCGATTCGGTGTTGGGGAACGGACTGGGTGCTTAGGCGGTACGGCGGTACGGCGGTACGGCGGTATTGGGCGCATCTGGTCTGGAGGCGGGTTGCGGGTCCTTCCCCCGGGCTTAGGCCTCTCGATCTGGTCGGGCTCGCGTATGCCCGGCCTCCCTACCGCCGTACCGCCGTACCGCCGTACCGCCCTCATAGGAGCCGATCCACGAGTGCAAAGCTGAACACGACCACCGACATCACCCCGTTCATCGTGAAGAATGCGGCATCCAGCCTCGAGAGATCGCCCGGGCGCACCAGCTGGTGCTCATAGGCCAGGATCCCTGCCGCCACGATCAGACCTAGATAGTACCACCACCCGAAGCCGGCCGCGTATCCGAAGGCCGCGAGTGCGGGAATGGTGATGGCGTGGAGCAGCTTGGCCAGCAGGATAGCCCGTGACTCCCCCAGCCGCACCACGGCGCTGCGAAGTCCCTCCGCTCGGTCGAATCCCGCGTCGGGCAGGGCGTAGAAGATGTCGAACCCCGCAACCCAGGTGGCGACACCCACGGTGATGGCCAGCAGCATCCAGGCCGGCCGGCTCCAGTGCCCGGTGACCGCCAGGAAGCCGCCCACGGGAGCAATTGCCAGACTCACACCGAGCCACAGGTGAGGCCACCAGGTGAAGCGCTTGGAGACGCTGTACAGGAGGATCCAGATCAGCGCGACCGGACTCAGCAGGAGGCAGAGCGGGTTAAGCAGGGCGGCGGCGAGCACAAACAAAGCGGCGGCAACTCCCACCGAGACCCAGGCTTGGGTGAGGGAGAGGCTTCCCCGCGGCAGCTCCCGATTGAGTGTCCTTGGGTTGCGCGCATCAAAGGCGCGATCGGCAATCCGGTTGAACCCCATGGCGGCCCAGCGGGCGGCCGAAAAGGCGAGGACCACCAGAACGACGTGCCGTGTAGTTACCCGTTCCAGGCGAGACGCCGCCAGCACTCCGAGCAGCGCGAACGGCAGGGCGAACAGCGTGTGAGGCAGCTTGACGAAGTTGATGTAGCGAATCAGCAACGATTGGCCGGAGAACGTCTGGGGCTCCCGGGCGGTAAGCGGTAAGCGGTAAGCAGTAAGCGGGTCAGCCCGATCAGCATCGGAACGACCTCCACCACCAGGGTACTCCCGCTCACCGCTCACCGCTCACCGCTCACGCTTTTGAGGCTGATCCCCAACTTATCCCACATCTCATCCACCCGTCGCTTGGTCTCCGCATCCATGGTGATGAGCTCGGGCCATTCGCGGTCGAAGCCTTCTTCCTTCCACTTCCGGGTGGCATCGATGCCCATCTTGCTGCCATAGGTGAATGCCCGGCTGGAGTGGTCCAGCACATCCATGGGCCCCATCGTGAATCGCACGTCACGCTCGGGGTCGATGTTGTTGAGCGCAATCCACCACGCCTCGTCGGGATCCTGGACGTTTACCTCCTTATCCAGCACGACGAGCACCTTGGCGAGAGACATCAGACCCTGGCCCCAGAGGGCGTTCATCACCTTGTGAGCCTGACCCGGATACTGCTTGTCGATCGAGACGAACACCAGATTGTGAAAGATCCCGGGCGCGGGCATGTGGTAATCCACGATCTCGGGAATCGTGAGCTTAAGCAGCGGCAGGAAGATTCGCTCGGTGGCGTGCCCGAGATAGAAGTCCTCCATGGGCGGCCGGCCCACCAGGGTGGCCGGGTAGATCGGATCCCGCCGCGAGGTCACGGCGGTTACGTGCACCTTGGGATAGTAGTCGGCCAGGGAGTAGAAGCCGGTGTGATCGCCGAAAGGGCCCTCCAGAACCAGGTCTTCCGATGGATCGATGTAGCCTTCGAGGACCAACTCCGCTTCGGCCGGCACGTCCAGGCCGCTGGTCACCGACTTGGCGAGTTCCACCGGTTCACCCCGGAGAAAGCCGGCAAACAGGAACTCATCGATCGTGGGGGGAAGCGGCGCCGAGCCGGAGTAGATGCTTGCGGGGTCTCCACCCAGGGCGATCACCACCGGCATCCGCTCCCCCCGGGCGGCCATCTCCCGCCAGTGCGCTGCGCCGACCTTGTGGCGCTGCCAGTGCATCGCCAGTGTATTTCGGCTGATTACCTGAACCCGGTACATGCCCACATTGCGGATCCCCCGGCTGGGATCGGTGGTGATGACCATCGGCAGGGTGATGTAGCGTCCCCCGTCCCCCGGCCAGGTGGTAAGAAATGGAATCTCATCCAGGTTCACCGCCTCGTCGCGCTTCACCAGCTCCTGGCATGGCGGCCTACCGGATTTCACCCGGGGGGGGAATTTGCCGATCTCGGCCAGCTTGGGCAGCATCGCCAGCTTGCCGAAGAGGCCCTCGGGAACCTTGAGGTTCAACATCTCGGAGATGCGTCCGCCGATGTCGTCCAGCTTCTCGGTACCGAGCGCAAGGCACATCCGGCGCATCGAGCCGAAGAGGTTGATAGCCACAGGCTGCGAGCTCCGCCGGCCGTCCTCCAGCAGCACGTGCTCGAACAGCAGCGCCGGCCCACCGCCCGGACTCTTCATGGCCCGGTCGGCGATCTCGGCGATCTCCAGTCGGGCCCGAACGGGATGAGTCACCCGCACCAGCTCGCCGATGCGGTCGATGGCCTTGATGAAGTCCCGCAGGTTATTAAGCGACATATCAGGAGATTGTCATCCCGAGCGAAG
>JALYPB010000354.1 GCA_030856585.1 Gemmatimonadota bacterium
CGGCAGCAGACTTACGGCGGATACAGCCCCGCCGTAAGTTTGGCCGAGCCTAGTACATGCCGCCCATGCCGCCGCCGCCCGGAGGCGAGGCCGCCGCTGACTTCTCTTCCTTCTTCTCCACCACCACGCACTCGGTGGTGAGCAGAAGACCTGCAATCGAGGCGGCGTTCTGCAGCGCCGTGCGAGTCACCTTGGTCGGGTCGATGACGCCCGCCTTGACCAGATCCTCGTAGTTGTCGGTCGCCGCGTTGTAGCCGAAGTTCTTGTCCTTCGACTCCCGTACCCTCGCCACCACGATCGAGCCCTCGGCTCCGGCATTCTGCGCGATCATCCGGATCGGCTCTTCCAGGGCCCGGCGCACGATGTCGACGCCGATCTTCTCGTCCTCGGTGCCCTTGACCTTGTCGAGCGCCACCTGGGCCCGGATCAGAGCGACACCGCCGCCCGGCACGATGCCCTCTTCGACGGCTGCGCGAGTGGCGTGCAGCGCATCCTCTACCCGAGCCTTCTTCTCCTTCAGCTCGGTCTCGGTGGCCGCACCGACATTGATCACCGCCACACCACCGGAGAGCTTGGCCAGACGCTCCTGGAGCTTCTCCCGGTCGTAGTCGCTGGTGCTCTTATCGATGGCAGCGCGGATTTCGGCAATGCGGCCCTTGATGTCGTCGGGCTTTCCCTTGCCATCCACAACCGTGGTGTTGTCCTTGTCGACCACGACCCGCTTGGCGCGGCCCAGATCGCTCAGGGTGGTGTTCTCCAGCTTGAAGCCAAGCTCTTCCGAGATGACCTGCCCACCAACCAGGACGGCGATGTCGCGGAGCATTTCCTTGCGACGGTCACCGAAACCGGGAGCCTTCACGGCGCACACCTTCAAGGTGCCGCGGAGCTTATTCACCACGAGCGTGGCGAGTGCCTCGCCCTCGACATCTTCGGCGATGATGAGCAACGGCTTCCCGCTCTGGGCGGTCTTTTCGAGCAGCGGCAGGAGCTCCTTCATTGCCGCGATCTTCTTGTCGTGGATCAGGATGTAGGGGGCGTCGAGGACGGTCTCCATCTTCTCCGGATCGGTGACGAAGTACGGTGACAGGTAGCCACGGTCGAACTGCATACCCTCGACGGTCTCGAGCGTCGTCTCCAGGCCCTTGGCCTCTTCGACCGTGATGACGCCGTCCTTGCCGACCTTCTCCATGGCCTCGGCGATCAGGTTACCGATCTCCTTGTCGTTGTTCGCGGAGATGGTACCGACCTGGGCAATCTCCTTCTTGCCGGCACTGGGAACGGAGATCGACCTGAGTTGCTCGACCACGGCCTCAACGGCGCGATCGATGCCACGCTTCAGCTCCATCGGGTTGGCCCCGGCGGTCACGTTCTTCAACCCTTCGCGGAAGATCGCCTGCGCCAGAACGGTGGCGGTGGTGGTGCCGTCGCCGGCGAGGTCGGAGGTCTTGGTGGCAACCTCCTTCACCATCTGCGCGCCCATATTCTCGATCGGATCGCTCAGCTCGATTTCTTTCGCTACGGTGACGCCGTCCTTGGTGACGGTCGGCGACCCGAACTTCTTGTCGATGACGACGTTTCTGCCCTTCGGACCGAGGGTAACCTTTACCGCCTCGGCCAGCTGATCCACGCCCCGCTTGAGCTTGGACCGTGCGTCAGTATTGAAGAGAAGCTCTTTAGCTGCCATGTCTGAATCTCCTGATGGGTTCGGGCTGAGTCGGCTGTGCCGCACCCACGCCCGGATTCGGTTTAGCTGATCTTCGCCAGAACGTCAGAGGCCTTGATGATGATGACCTCATCGCTGCCGAGCTGGAACGGGGTGCCGCTGTACTTGCCGTAGATCACGTTGTCCCCGACCTTGAGGTCCATCGGGACTCGCGCACCCTTTTCGACTCGGCCGGGACCCACCGCGATCACTTCGCCCTGAGTCGGCTTTTCCTTGGCCGTATCGGGGATGTACAAGCCCCCGCGCATCGTTTCCGCCTCGTCCGAGGGCATGATAACCACCCGGTCCTCGAGGGGCTGGAGCTTCAAGCTGGGCTTAGCCTTGGTAGCAGTTGCCATCTGTGCGACCTCCACTGCGTGAATTGGTGAACAATTCTAACCTTCTGCGCTTCAATGGGTTGGCACTCAAGGTGCGGGAGTGCTAAGACTGGCAAGATACAGGCATCGCCCCTCATGTCAACCCATCGACTGCTGGGGCGACGGAGCAATCGGGGTGCCCGAGATCCGTGTCATGATGGCAGACTTCGGCGGCGGAAGATTGCGGCGTGCGGCAGACAAAAGGGGCGAAGGGTGTCGATGGGCGCACGACTCGGCCCCTACAGGTCGATGCGAAGCTCCAATCCTGTGTAGCGGCTCTCCTCCCGAAAGAATTGCCGCTGCGTCGAGAGCCCGTCATGTACAATGACCGCCAGTCCGAGGCGCGGCGCGGACTGACGAGCTAGAGTCACGCCGAGCTTGGCCGAGTGACTGAGGCGCCACCGGGTAGCCGAGGTCGCCTCGGTGTAGAACCCGAAGACCGGTTCCACCGTCCGAGGCCGAGCGCTGCTGCGATGACCGCGGAAGTCGATTCCGAGTGCCGCGGAGGGTCTGGGCAGATTCAGGCCATCATCCAGCACGTAGCTGGCCCCGCCGGTGACGCGCCAATCACCGGCGCCGTAGGAGGCCCATCCGGCGACGACCTCTCGAGACCAGTCGAGTCGCCCGACGCCGAAGTGGCCGGCGTACTCGTCGCCCAGGTGGCTGCTTTCATGATAGAGCTGGAGGGTCAAGCTCCACGGCCCCAGCAACGCCGTGGCGTTGAGCCCCGCCACCCAGTCGAGGCTGATGAGCGCGCTCTTGGAGTCGTCCAGGCTGAACCGTCCGTAGGCCTGCGAGCCAAGTCCGAGAATGACGGGCCGTGGCCCCCGCTTGAGGGCTACCAGGGGAAAATTTTCCCCCAGGATGACCTCACCCTCCTGCTCGGCGCCGAAGCGGCTGTCGCCCCGCCGGAGAGAGAGGACGCGTGCTACCAGGCCGTATGCCCGTGGGGACGCCTCCGGCAGCTCGAAGCTCTTCACCGCGGGAAACAGGCGCTCCTGCGCCCCAGCGCGCGTTGAGCACAGCAGCACGGTCGCGCCGAGCCCCAGGAGAGCTCGGATGCTTGACATTGGGTTTCCGGGTCGGGATTATGAGCGGGCCACGGCCACCGGTTCGGCCGAGCGCGCGACAGAAGTTGCCGGTCCCCTTCCGGCAGCGCAATGGCGCCCGAGGAATTACCTCATCAGGAGTGGTGCACAATGCTGTGGAGTTGGATCCTGGGTGCGACACTCGCCGTCAGCCACGGCGGAACCCCGCCGGCGCCGACCGTCCGGGTCACGATCGACTCGTCGCGTCACGAGCTTACGATCACCAGCGGACCGTTCGATCTGCCGAACATGCCGCCCATGGAAGATCATGCCATGATGGACCTGGGCATGTCTCACGACACTCGGCTTCAGCGTTTCGAGTGGCCGGTGAACGGCTGGTTTCGTGGCTTCCGGGTGGAGCTGGTCGACGGGAAAGGCCAGGCGGTGCCCCCCCATGTCATGCACCATATGATCATGGTGAATTTCAGCCGCCGGCAACTGCTCTACTCCGCGGCTGAACGGCTGATGGGAACCGGCACGGAGACCGGGGAAGTCAGTGTGCCGAAGACCATTGGTGTGCCGATGGAGCCGGGCATGAAGCTCGGGATGTACGTCGCCTGGCACAACGATACCGGCCAGGACCTCGAGGGTGTGCACCTCAAGCTGATCATGTTATGGACCCCGAAGAATCAGAATCCACCACCGGTGAACGCGCTTCCGATCTACATGGATGTGAACCTCACCGTCGGCGGCCACAATACCTTCGACGTCCCGCCGGGCAAGTCAGCGAAGGCCTATGAGTTCACTCTACCGGTAGGTGGCCGGCTCCTGGGCGTCGGCGGGCACATGCATGACTACGGCAGCAGAGTGCGCCTGGAGGACGCCGAAACCGGGAAAGTGTTGACCCAGGTCCAGGCGGAGCGCGATTCGGCAGGCAAGCTGGTAAAGATGTCGCGGAAGCTGTTTGGCATAAGCGGCAAGGGACTTCGCCTGAAACCGAATCACCGCTATCGCGTGGTGGGCGAATACGACAACCCCACCGGACAGCTGCGGGTAAAGGGTGCCATGGCGAGCATGGTGGGTCTCTTCGTTCCCGACGACATGAAGCGCTGGCCCCGGGTGGACCCGCGGGATGGCACCTACCGGCGAGACCTCGCCTCACTCGACGTGCGCGGAGCGGCCGGCGCCTCCACGGAAGGACAACACCACGGCGGAAGGACTCCAGCATCGGCCAGCCAGGAGGCCCAGGAAGACCATGACGCTCACGATGTTCCCAGCAGCCCACACACTGGACACGATAGCCACGAATAGCTCAGCGGACGATACGCCTGACCCCTACCCATCGCTTGTACCACCAGCGTCCGTAGGGGTCCTGGGCACTCAGCGTACTTACCTGCACGCCGCGGGTTGCGCTATGAATGA
>JALYPB010000370.1 GCA_030856585.1 Gemmatimonadota bacterium
GGGGAACTCTCGAACCGCGAGCTGGGTATATCCGATCACCCCGAAGAGCACCAGCGCCAGGCTAAGCATGCTGGCCAGCACCGGTCTCCGAATAGACATATCCGAGATCATCATGGCAGTAACCCTGCGGTTAATGGCACGGGAATACGCGATCACATTGCAGGCTGACACGGGAATGAGCCTGCACACTACGGAGCGAGGCCGGCGGAGATTCACCGACACCACCCAGGTCCATGTGCTAGATTTCCGGTCCTTCGTTCCTGGGGCACAGATGGCAACCAAACTGTCCAGCCGCCAGCAGGCACAACTGGCCTATCTTCAGCTTCTGCCTCAAAAATTGCAGCGCATCTACAGCGTGGTCGAGCAGTTGGCGGCCCCGCGAGTCGATGAGACCCTGATGCGGGCGCTCGGCAGGCTGGTCGATGACATCAAAGGCAACGCCGCCTCGCTCAGCCTGGGGCCTTTGGCCGAGACGGCAGGACGCATGAGTATGGTGGTCCGCGGCGGCGGCGGGATACCCGCAAAGGTACGTGGTCTGAGGGAGCTGCAGGGCAGCCTTAAGATCAACTACGACGCGGCCTTGCGGGTAGCTACCACTCCGGGAGCGCTGGAAGATGAGCCCCCAGCCGATGGTCCGACGGCTTAGGCCGGTCCGCGGCCCCGCTTGGCGAGAAATCGGTCGACGAGCGGCCCACTCATCAGGATGATCATGAAATGGATCAGTACGCCGATGAGCAGGGAGACGTAAGTGAGCGCTCCCAGGATGAGCCCGGCCCCAATGGATGCGAAGAGTACTCCAAACCAGTACATCGAACCGCCTCCGGAAGAGGATTACCCGCCCTCCGGGCCGAAGTTAGTCAGAACGGCTCGATCACCGCAACCCGACACTCCGTATCATTGAGGTATCACCATGCGAACTAGCGGTTTCGTCGCCGGCCTCCTGGTGCTGGCCTTGATCCATGCCCCGTCCGCCGCGGCTCAGTCCTCGGATCAGAGGGATCCCGATCACGCGGTCAAAGAGGGTGGCACTCTCCCGGCCGGATGGTCCGCGCGGCCCGACGGCACTGGAGACGTCAAGAGCATCAAGTTCGTCACTATGGCACCCGGATATCATCTCACCCTGGGGCCCGCGACGATCCTTTACCGGAAGAGCGACCACGCAAAGGGCCCCTTCCATACCCTCGCCACTTTCCACCAGATGAAGAAGCTGGAGCACGCCGAGGGGTATGGGTTGTTCATGGGAGGTCACGCGCTCGATGGCAAGGGCCAGAAGTACACCTACTTCCTGGTACGGGATGACGGGAAATACCTCATCAAGCGGCGCGATGGCGACAAAACGATCGACGTGAGCAAGGGATGGACAGCGCATCCGGCGGTCAAGAAGGGCGACGCCGCGGGAAAGGCCACAAACCTTCTGGAGATCGACGCCAAGCAGAACCCCAGCAAGGTTGATTTCAAGGTCAATGGCCAGACGGTGTACACGGCCGATGCCGCCAGTACCAACGCCAAGGGGATCGTGGGCCTGCGCGTCAATCACAACCTGGATCTGCATGTGGAAGGATTCGACCTGCACCAGTAAAGGGATGGGCAGGGTTGACTGGTAGCCTTGACGGTCGACCCTGCACCCGTACATTAGGCTCATGCTTCCCCACACTCCACGCAGCTGGAATCGACTCTCCAATTGTGACGCCTTTACTTAGGCGGCGGGGTGTCGGGGTGTATCTGTTGCCGTAGTTCCTGGCCCGCTGACCTCAAAGCGGGCCTTTTTTGTTGAGGTCGCCTTACTTCCCCATCCTTCGGGAGACCCTCATGCGGCGAGTGAAAGTCGGTGGAGCAGCGTTCGTCCTTATCGGTGCGCTGGCCGGCGCCACTTCTGGCCATGCGCAGGCCACCTTCGGCGTGGACCTGGATCTCTTCAGCTCCTACGTGTGGCGAGGGCTGAGTCTGACCAACAAGCCCGTAGCCGAGCCCGCTGTATGGGTCAGCTTTCCTGCTGGGAATGCATCGATCACCGTTGGTGGGTGGGCCAGCATCGACCTGGGCAAGTACGACAATCTTGCGGATGACATCAGCGAAAGTGGTGGCAGCTCAGCCTTCAACTTCGCGGAGTTCGACCCCTATGCCGAGGTGAGCTTTCCGGTGGGGAAGGCGACGCTGACGGGAGGGGCCACTGCCTACATCTATCCGAACGATGAGAACGCACCGAATGACTTCGGGCTCCTGACCAGCGACGCCAACACGGTCGAGATCTACGGCAAGGTCGGCTTGGACGTGCCGCTCAGCCCGGAGCTTTCGATCTACTACGACGTGGACAAGATCAAGGGCGCATACATTGAAGGCTCGGTCAGCCACTCCCTCCCTGCAAGCGAGAAGGTGTCGATCGACCTGGGCGCCGTGGCCGGATTCAGCGCTGGTCAGGGGATCTCAGATAACATCGATGAATCCTCCAACTTCGATGACGACGGCTTTACCCACCTCGACCTGTCCGCCGGTGTTCCGTTCAGCGCCGGCGTCTTCTCGATCACTCCCGTGCTGCACCTCATCCTCACCGGAGACGAGCGGACCAAGATCTCATCACCCAGCGATTTGGATAAAGGCGCCAAGCTCTGGGGCGGTGTGTCGTTCAACTGGTCCAATGAGGCGGAGGAGGAAGAGGAAGCAGAAGCACCGGCAGACCCGGAATAGAGCTGTACTCAAGCCAAGCTCGCCAGATCCACGGTACGTAATGCAAGGGGCGGCCCGAATGGTGCCGTCCTTATGCTTCCACACTCATAGCCGACGGGTCAAAGGGTCTTGGCCACTTCCCGGAATGTGTCTTCCAGCCGATTCAGCATCTCCTGCAGCAGCTCCATCGGGATGCCGAGAGCCGGCTCTATCCGGATGACCTGCGCCCTGGAGTAGGTGCCGGCCACCAGCACCCCGCGCTTGAAAAGTCCCGATGCCACCTGCCACCCGATCTCCTGGACCGGAAACTCCATTCCGATCAGCAGGCCCTTGCCGTGAGCGTCCTCGAGCACCTGGGGATATTTCTGCTGCAGGCAGCCCAGCTCCCGGAGCAGGAACTCTCCCTTTCGTGCCGCTTGCCCCGGTAAGTCCTCCTCCAGCGTAACCTGAATTGCGGCCAGGCCGGCAGCGCAGGCCAGCGGGTTGCCACCGAAGGTGGTGGAATGAATGATCGGGTTGGGAATCATCACTTCCCAGACGGCAGCAGTCGAGATGAACGCGGAGAGCGGCATGACCCCACCACCGATCGATTTGCCCACGCACATGATGTCGGGTACCACATTCCAGTGGTCCACACCCCAGAGCTTCCCGGTGCGCCCCATTCCGGTCTGGATCTCATCCGCAATGAGGAGAGCGCCGAAGCGGGTGCAGAGCTCGCGGGCCCTCGGGAAGTAATCCGGCGGGGGGACCACGCCGCCGGCTTCGCCCTGCACTGGCTCCAGAACCACGCCAGCGATCCGGACGCCAACAGCCTCGCAGCGCTGGAATTCGTATTCCAGGGCGTCGGCATCGCCGTAGGGCACGAAACGCACGTCCTGGAGGCCGAACTGAAACGGCTCACGGAAGGACGCCTTCCCCATCAGCGAGAGTGACCCCATCGACTTGCCGTGGAAACCGCCGATGGTCGAGATAAAGGTGTTCCGCTTGGTATAGAGCCGGGTGAGCTTGATGGCGCCTTCGATGGCATCGGTACCGTTGTTGATGAAGAAAGAGTTCTGCAGATCTCCCGGGGTAACCTCGGCCAGAACCCTCGACAGGGCAGCGCGCCAGGGCTCCAGCAGCTCCTGGCTGTTGAGCGCCATCCGCTGCATCTGATCGGTGACCGCCTTGACGATCTTCGGGTGGTTTACCCCCGCGCTGAAGATCCCGTAGCCGCCCAGGCAATCGATGTACTCTCGCCCCAGAAGATCGTACAGGAGCGAGCCCTGGCCGGACCATTCGAGGGCGGCGAACTGGCCAGCCTCGGTGACCGACTTCCGGTAGCCGATGAAGCCCCGGTTGTAATACTTCTCATAGCTCTCGACCGTCTCGGTGATGAAGGCCTGCTTCTCTGCCGTCGACATCTCGCGGCCCCCGATGAGATCGAGATACCGCTGGGTGTGCTGCAAGACCTGATCGTTCGGTAACCGCAATTAATCGGCGCTCCTTTTGTAAGCGGGACAGCGGGGAAGCGGGGCAGCGGGGCAGTTTGCTCCACTGCCCCGCGACATTCCGCGCCCTTAAGCGGACTTTATCTCAGTCCAGATCTGGTCCCAGGTGGCGGTGTCCTTGCCCAGGTCGACCTGATATTCCAGGCGCTTGAGCTCATCGTCCGTGGGATAGGGGACCGGGTTTTTCATGACCTTGGCCGCGGCTGCGTTCGGAGTTCCGTAACCGGTGGCCTCGGACAGCGCAGCGCCGACCTCGGGCCGCAGGATGTAGTTGATCCACTCGTGCGCGGCGCGCTTATTGGGGGCGCTCTTCGGTATGGTCATCGAGTCGCCCCAGATGGTGCACCCCTCCTTCGGAATGACATAGGCAAGGTTGGGCTGCTCTGCCTTGGCCTGGGTCGTGTCCCCGTTCCAAAGCTGGGAGATCCAGACGTCACCCGAGATGAGCTGGGCCTTGACCGGCGCCGAGATGTAGGCCTTCAGGTATTTCTTTGCGTCGATGCAGTCGGCCTTGGCCTGAGCCAGCTCCTTGGAATCGGTGGAGTTGAGAGAATGGCCCCGGTGACGGAGCTCGGCACCAATCACCTCCCGCCCGTCGTCCATCATCGTCAGTTTCTTGGCAAACTGTTTGTCGTGGAACACCTCCCAGCTGTCCACCGGCGTCTTGACCTTGTCGGTGCGGTACGCGATTCCCGTGGTCCCCCACTGCCACGGTACGGTGTACTTATTCCCCGGATCCGACGGGAGATTCCGAAAGATCGGCGAGATGTTGCCGGCGTTGGTGTTGTACTTCTTGTTGAGCGGCGTGATGAGGTCGGTGGCTACCAGCACCGGAATGATGTAGCCGCTCGGAACCACGATGTCATAGCCGCTGGCTCCCGCCTGGAGCTTGGCGACCATCTCCTCGTTGCTCTCGTACGTATCGTACGTCACCTTGACCCCGAATTCCTTTTCGAAATTCGGAACCGTGTCCTCAGCGATGTAGTCGGACCAGTTGTACAGGTGCAGCTCCTTCTCGATTGGTCCCAGGTCCGCCATGGCGGAATCGGCCGCGGTGCTGTCGCCCGCAGCGCCGGCACCACCCTCTTTGCCCTTGCAGGCGTTGAGCAGCAGCCCCACCGAGCTCATGCTCAGCCCCAGCGCCAGGGCCCGAGTCATGAACTCCCGCCGGGAAACGCCACCCCGCTCGAGCTGCTCTACCAGCCATTCCACTTCCTTGCGCTTGCTCACAGGACTTCCTCCTCGGTTGGAGACGTTCGGGATACCATTCG
>JALYPB010000386.1 GCA_030856585.1 Gemmatimonadota bacterium
GGGGAATCTCCCCCAGCGGAACCGCGTTGCCGGTCCGGGTGTCCGACCCCGGGCCGGAGACGACGGTGTCGCCCTGCAGCAGCCCCTTGGGGTGGAGGATGTAGCGCTTCTCGCCATCGGCGTAGACGATGAGGGCGATGCGCGCGCTCCGGTTCGGATCGTACTCGATCTCCGAGACCTTGCCCGGGATGCCGAACTTGTTCCGCTTGAAGTCGATCCTGCGGTACTGCTGCTTGTGGCCGCCGCCCCGATGGCGAGACGTCAAGTGGCCCTGGTTGTTGCGGCCGCCGGTACGCTTTTTCGGCTCGAGCAACGACTTCTCCGGCGTCCCGCGCGTGATCTCGTCGAATCCGGAGACCGACCGAAACCGGGTGCCCGGCGTCATGGGACGGAATTGCTTGATGCTCATCTCAGCCCTCGAACACGGCGATCGAGTCGCCATCCTTGAGCGTGACGATCGCCTTCTTCCACCGGGCCGTGGTGCCCCGGGTGCGACCGCGGGTGACTTCGTGCCGGCGCATCTGCATGGTGCGAACGTCCGTCACCGTCACGTTGAACAGCTTCTGGAGGGCGTCCCGGATCTGGAACTTGTTGGCTTCCGGGTGCACCTCGAAGGTGTATTCCTTCCGCGTCTGGTATGCGGCCGAGCTCTTCTCGGTCACCACCGGACGGACGATGGTCTGATGCAGGGTCGGCATTACTTGGATCCCTTCTTCTTCGGAGCTGCCTTCTTTTTGGCAGGCTTATCCGCTGACTTTTTTGCCGTGGTTTTTTTGGCCGTCTTGGCCTTGGCCGCAGGCTTCTTCTCGGCCTTGGGCTTCTCAGCCTTGGGCTTCCTGGCCTTCGCGGCCGGCTTGGTGGCTGCTGCCCGCCGCGGCTTTTTCGCCGCCCGTTCCGCCTTCTCCGCCTCGGTCTCTTCCGCCAGCGGCTCCGGCATTACCCCGGTCAGCGCGCCCTCTTCCACCACGACCACATCCGACCAGAGGATGTCATAGGCCGACGCCTCGGGATACGCCATCACCTCGACGCTCGGCAGGTTCCGGCCGCTGAGGTAGGCATTGAGGTTGTGCCCGGCCGTGAGGACCAGAGCCTTCCGCCCGGCAACTCCCAGGCTCCCCAGCAGATCAACCAGTTGGGCCGTCTTGGGCGCCCGGAACGCGAGGCGTTCCACCACGTGCACTGCTCCCTCGCGGGCCCGCGCATTGAGCGCGCTCTTCCGCGCCAGCTGCTTGACCTTGCGGGGGATATCGGTCCGGTAGTCGCGTGGCGACGGACCGAACACGATGCCACCACCCCGCCAGTGCGGAGCGCGGGTCGATCCCTGCCGCGCGCGGCCAGTGCCCTTCTGCTTCCAGGGCTTCTGATTGCCACCGGAGACGAAGCTCCGGGTCTTGGTCATGTGGGTGCCCTGACGCTGGTTGTTCAGGTACACCTTCACGGCCTGGTGCAGCACCGGCTCGTTCACGGTGCCGTCGAAGTAATCAGCCGGAAGCGCGAACTTCCCCTCACGCTTTGCGCCGGCCGAGCTGTAGTGCAGAGCCTCAATCATGGCGGCTGGGGCCTCCCTGTTTCGCGACCGTCACAATGCCGTTCTTCGAGCCCGGGATAGCGCCCTTGATGAAGAGAAGGTTCCGCTCCGGATCGACCCTGACCACGCGCAATCCAAGCTCGGTGTGCCGCTCGGCGCCCATGTGACCCGGCATCCGCTTTCCCTTGATGACGCGGGACGGATCGGTGCCCGGGCTGATCGAGCCCGGCTTCCGGTGGCGGGTATTGCCGTGGCTGGCCGGGCCGCCGCCGAAGTGATAGCGGTGCACCACGCCCTGGAAGCCGCGCCCCTTCGTCGTGCCGGTGACCTTGACCAGCTCGCCCGGCGCGAAGATGTCGACCTTGATCTCGGCGCCCGGTGCCGGGGCCTCACCGCTGACGGTGAAGACGCGCAGCACCTGGGGCGCAACCTCGAGGCCCGCCTTCTTGGCGTGACCCAGCTGGGCCTTGCTGGTGCGCTGCTTGCGGCGGGCTCCGAATCCGAGCTGAATGCCGCCGTCCCTGACCTGGACCACGCGGCACGGCCCGGCCTCGATAATCGTCACCGGCACCGCGGTGCCGTCTTCCTGGAAGACCCGGGTCATCCCCAGCTTCCGGCCAATCAATCCGTTTGTCATCGCTATTCGACCTTGATCTCGACGTCGACGCCGGCCGGCAGGTCGAGCTTCGTCAGCGCGTCCATTGTCTGCGGACGGGAATCGTTGATGTCCAGCAGACGCTTGTGGGTCCGGAGCTCGAACTGCTCCCGGCTCTTCTTGTCCACGTGGGGGCTGCGCAGCACCGTCCAGCGCTCGGTCTTCACCGGCAGCGGGATGGGGCCCGACACCTGGGCACCGGTCTTCTCGGCGGTGCGCACGATATCGGCCGCGGCCTGGTCGAGGACCACGTGGTCGAACGCCTTGAGTCGGATGCGGATTCGTTGAGCCATCTGTAACTCGCTTTCGCTCGTGTCAGACTACTTCAGGATCTTCGTGACCACGCCGGCGCCTACCGTCCGCCCACCCTCGCGGATCGCAAAGCGCAGCCCCTCGTCCATCGCGATCGGCGTGATCAGCTCGATCGTCATCTGCACGTTGTCCCCCGGCATCACCA
>JALYPB010000407.1 GCA_030856585.1 Gemmatimonadota bacterium
CCCCCCCCCCCCCCCCCCCCCCCCCCCCCCCCCCCCCCCTACAGGGAAAATAAACGTAAGCGGCGAGCGGCGAGCGGTGAGCGGGCGGATGGTAAGGAACTCCGTCAGCCCTTCCCGCTTCCCGCTTACCGCTTACCGCTCGCGTCTAGCTCTGTCTTCTCACCCGATTCAGCGTGCGTTCGAACTCGGCCCGGGAACCTGGGGTAAGGCGCAGACGCCCGAACCCGGTCTCATCCTGGAAGAAGAGGGAGAGACGATAGCTGAGATAGGTCCAGCGCACTACTCTGCCGGCCGTGCCCGGACTGGTCTCGATGGTCTCATCCGGCGGCCCGAGCGCAATGAACGCCTCGCCACGGTCGGTGCGCCAGCCGGCGACGCCTTCATCGGTAAAGCGGGAATTGGCGGCGCTGATCCGGCCGAAGTACTGGTTCAGCGCCTCATTCTCGGGCGTGATTTTACTGGGATCGGTTTCGGCATAGAACTCCCGCCAGAGGCGCGAGCGCTCGGCGGCCGGAGCCTTCCGCATCGCGTTTACCCGGGAGTCATGCCCGAAATACCGCAGAAGATCGAGCATCTCGTTGAAATTGGTGATCACCCATGCCTGGGAGAACGACACCAGTGCCGAGACGCTTCGCTCGTTTGGGGGGGTGCCGACCAGGAGCTTGAGCTCGCCCAGTGAGATGCTGTCCGGCGCCAGCCGGATGACCTGACTTTCGACCGGGCGACCACCGCGGAACCGGAGCGAATCGGTATAGACAACGTTCTGCTGCTCATCCAATACCCGGAATGGCACAGTGGCCGGGCCGGGAAAGCTGTAACCCTCGACATATGCCAGCAGAGTGTCGGCGCCGTAGCCGACGGCACCCCGGGAATTGAGCACCACGGAGAGAGGGTCGGTCAATGCACCCCGCCCGGTGGCTTGGTAGGCGAGGATTGGGGCAGACGTCGAACCCGCGCTGAACGAAGGGGCGACGAACTTCCCCTGGGCCCGGCTCTCGGCAGTCGAGCTGGCGTCGCGGACAGTCACGGTGACCTTGTAGCTGCCCGGAGTGAGCCGGAGGATCTGCTGAAAGAGGACGCTCTCGTCGGCCCGGAGCGTCTCCTGGAATGTGGGGACCCGAACGACCTCCTCGCGAGTGAGATCAACCGACCGGGCACCCTCCTGCTGAAACGAGATCCCTACCCGATAGCGGGCGACGAAGAGGTTCCCCTCCCGCTGAAAGGCCAGGGCTCGATTTTCCAGTGAGAGACCGAGGGCTGTGATGACGGAGTCCCCCGGGCCCGCGGCGAAGGCAACCGTCCCCACGAACGGCAGGGGCTCGGCGGCAGCCAGCCGCCCCAGGCGCTGGTAAAAGCTCGATACGTTCACCAGCTGCGTAAGCTGCTCCCCGGGTGCCGGCGCCTCCTTGCTGCCGACCCGTTTCCAGCTACCGCAACCAAGAGCGGCCCCACCAAGAAGGACCGCGATGACGTGCCGATGCATGAGACAACCCATGAGAGAACCGCCTTTGATCCTGCAGGATTGCAGGCCGGCGAAGGTTAGTGATGGCAGACAAGAGGCGTCAAGCGGGTCGCGGACCCCCCAGCGCCCTGTCCAACTTGCTGGCTCCTGTTGGATTAACTAGCTTGGCGACTGCATGAACGGAGATACGCTGGTCGGTCGGACTGTCGCCGGTTACCACCTCAAGCGATATGTCGGCGAAGGCGGCACAGCGACCGTCTATCGCGCCGAGCACCCGGAACGTGGTACGGCGGCGGTGAAGATCCTTCGCTCTCGCCTGTCGGGAGACCCGATTGCCGTCAAGCGCTTCCTTCGCGAAGCCGAGTACGGGGCCCGGGTGAGCCACCCCAACATTGTGCGCGCCTACGACTACGGCCAAGCTGACGGGCTGCACTACCTGGCCCTGGAGTGGGCCGATGGCGAGCCCCTGGCGGAGTTCGTCAACCGCTCCGGTCACCTGGCTCCTGCCCTCGTAGCCAAGATCGTCGAGCAGATCGGCGCCGCGCTGACCGCAGCGCATCACGCCGGCATTATCCACCGCGATCTCAAACCTGCCAACATCATGTACAACCCAGTCGAGCAGAGCGCCAAGCTCCTCGATTTCGGCATCGCGCGGGACTCCGAATCCAATCCGGAGGAGCGGCTCACCAGGGCCGGGTTCTTCGTCGGAACCCTACAGTACGTCGCCCCGGAGACCCTGAGTGGTGAGCTGGTGAAGGAGCAGGCCGACGTCTATAGCCTGGCCACCATTGCCTATTATCTACTGACGGGCGTGTTGCCATTTAATGGAAAGAGTCCTCGGGAGTTGTTCCAGCAACTACTAACCCAACCACCTATCCAGCTGAATGATGCCAAGAAGGGTCTGCGCTTTCCGCAGGCGGTTGAAGCCACCGTCATGCAAGGACTGGAGCGGGACCTGGGCAGGCGCTGCAAGACGGTTGACGAATTTGCCCAGGCCTTCTGCACCGCTGTGCGGGAGGAGGCGCCGAAGCGCCCCGGTTTTCTGGCCGGGCTATTTCGCAAGGGAAGCACGTGACCGATCGTGCCTCGCTCCGTCGCCTGCTGCTGGAGCGTTCGGTCAAGCAAGGGAGTTTTGTTCTCGCATCGGGACAGCAGTCGTCCTACTATATCGATTGCCGCCTGGCGACCATGTCGGCCGAGGGCATGGCGCTGATCGGGCGGATGGGGTGGGCAGCGATTCGGCAGCTCGGTTGGCGGCCGGCAGGCATAGGAGGTCTCACGATGGGGGCAGACCCGGTGGCCTACGCCATCGCGGCCGCGAGCTTCGGCGGCGCCTCACCGGTGGATGGCTTCAGTGTTCGGAAGGAGCCCAAGGATCATGGGACAGGCCGCCTGATCGAGGGGAACTTCAAGTCTGGGGATGCGGTGGTAGTGGTTGAGGATGTGATCACTTCAGGCGGCTCCGCCATGAAGGCGCTCGCCGCCGTGGAAGGAGCGGGCGGAACCGTGCTCGGGGTCCTCGCGGTGGTCGACCGGGAGGAGGGTGGCCGAGCCCGCCTGGAAGCCGACGGACGTCGGGTTGTCACTTTGATCACCGCGTCTGATCTGGGATTGATAGGCGGGTGAAAGGTCCCATGGCTCTCCAGATTCTGCCCATCTATCTCAACGATCACCTGGCCGGATCGGTCGCGACCATCGAGCTGTTAAATCACCTCCACAAAATCTCCAGGGGGACCGGGCGGGAAAAGCTCTTCGCCACTCTCCAATCCGAGGTCGAAGAGGATCAAAAGGTATTGAAGGAGCTGCTGCGGGAGCTGGGTGAACCGCAGAGCGGAGTGCGCAAAGCCGCGGCCTGGCTGACCGAAAAAGTGGGCGAGGCCAAGCTCAAGCTGGACGACCCCGGCAGCGGGGAACTGAGGCTATTGGAGGCGCTCGAGACACTCGAGCTCGGCATCCGGGGGAAGCTCGGACTCTGGCGGGCACTAGCCGTGGCCGCCGACAGAGTGCCCCAGATCAAAAACCTTGACCTGGCGAACCTCGAGCGGCGCGCCTCAGAACAGCACCAGCGTGTGGAAGCCGAGCGCCACAAAGTGGCCCGTGTGGCCTTTGGCGCCTGACCTCGCGCGTCCTGACCATCCGGGACACCTGACCACGGCGGAGCCTCCCGCGGGCTGGGTACTCTATGATGGCGACTGCGGCATTTGCAGCCGATGGGTCACCTCTTGGGGTCCAGCGCTCCAGCGGCGAGGTCTTGCCATCGCGCCGCTCCAGAGCCCATGGGTGCAGGAACGGACCGGCCTCCCTCCTGTCGACCTGGTGAGCAACATCCGCCTCCTCCAGCCGAATGGGCACCTGCTGACAGGCCCAGAGGTTTACCGGTACCTCTTGCGACAGATCTGGTGGACTTATCCACTCTACCTGCTCTCCAAAGTGCCCGGGCTTAGCCATCTATTCGACTGGAGCTACCGCACCTTTGCCCGCCACAGGACCCGTATTTCGGCCAGCTGTGGCATCCCACCCGCAGCCTGAACCAACGCAGTCCCCATTCAGGAGCAGCCATGAACGAAGAAGTCTTCAACCTCGAGGTGAGAAAGTTCCTGAAGCGGTTCGGCGTCACGGCCCAGCGGGAAATAGAGAAGTCTGTGGCCGCGGCCATTGAACGCGGGACGTTGAAGGGGACAGAGGCTCTTCCGGTTCGCGCGACACTGACGATCCCGGGCGTCCTTTCTGACCTTCATATTGAGGGGGAGATCGCGCTCTCCTGAGCAAGGTGTCATGTCCTGCAAGAAGTTGCCCCCCATCACAGCACAGCGCCTACCCTCAAGGAGGTCGCCATGGCACCACGGACGCGTTACCGGCTGGATCGAGTGACGGTGGAGGCCGGGGAGCAGCGTGCGTCCACCTGGACCTTCGGTGGCGAGGCAATGTCCGGCACAGAACAGGCTTTTGCGGTCCAGGACGGCAACTTCCCGGCGCGGAATCAGTGGGAGTTCGTGGTCAGGACCCCCACCGGCCGTGACGGCCGGGTCGAGGTGCGGCCGCGCACCACGCCGAACGTGAAGGTGTGGGCCGAGCTTCCCGATCGTTCGATCAACTTCTCGCGCGCGACCAAGGGCGAGGCCCGAGGGAAATGGTATTGTAAAGTGGCCCTTGCCGACCCCACCGGCGCCAAGAGCCGGGACGTCATCCGAGGCGACCAACGAGGAGACTTGCCACGCTGGTTCGACGTGCTCAAGGGCCGGATGCGGACCAAGCAAAACGTGCGGCCCACAAAGGGCAACGACGGCGAGGACCTGGTCGTTGTTGTAGCGGCGCACGATCATGCAACAATGATACGACTCTTCTTCGCCACGAAAGTATGGATACTGAAGGAAGGAATCAGTCTGGAGGCATGACGTACACCTC